>JBEGQK010000180.1:0-6458 GCA_041180985.1 Actinomycetota bacterium | reverse complement strand
TACGTCGACGACGAGCTCGTCGGGTACGGCGGCCTCATGTTCAGCGGTGACGACGCGCACGTCTCGAACATCGCGGTGGACCCGCAGTGGCACCAGCGGGGTGTCGCCACCGAGATCCTGCTTGACCTTGCACGGCTGTCGCACGACCGTGGCTGCGAGGCGATGACGCTCGAGGTGCGCCACACGAACACCGCGGCACAGAACCTGTACCGACGGTTCGGCTTCGTGCCGGCGGGGGTGCGCAAGCGCTATTACGAGAACACCGACGACGCGATCATCATGTGGGCCCACGGCGTGAACACCACCGAATTCTCCGAGCGACTCGACCGCATCGAATCGAGGCGGTCATGAGCGTCTTCACCGCGGACGAATCAACGGTCGTTCTCGCGATCGAGACGAGTTGCGACGAGACCGCAGCGTCGCTCGTGATGGGCGGCAACGACGTCCTTTCTTCGGTCGTCAGCAGCCAGATCGACATCCACGCACGCTTCGGCGGTGTCGTTCCGGAGGTGGCGAGCCGCGCCCATCTCGAGAGCATCGTTCCCGTCGTGCGTCAGGCATTCGACGAGGCGGGCATTCTTCCCTCGCGTGTCGACCTCGTGGCGGCCACGGCAGGTCCGGGTCTGATCGGTGCGCTGCTCGTCGGTGTGTCGGCTGCGAAGTCGCTTGCGCTCGCGTGGGACAGGCCGTTCATCGGCGTGAACCATCTCGAGGCACACCTCTACGCCGGGTGGCTGGACGACCCGACTCTCGAGTTCCCGTTGGTCGTGCTGCTCGTGAGCGGTGGCCACACGATGATCATCGAGATGCGGGGCCACGGTGACTACACCATCCTCGGGCGTACCATCGACGACGCCGCGGGCGAGGCGTACGACAAGGTCGCGCGGTACCTCGACCTCGGGTACCCGGGCGGACCGGTCATCGACCGGGTGTCCGCGGAGGGTGACCCGGCGTCCGTCAATTTCCCGCGGGCGATGATGCATGACGGTCTCGACTTCTCGTTCAGTGGCCTGAAGACCGCCGTCGTCAACCACGTGCGGAAGAACCCGGATGCGCGCAACGTCGACATCGCCGCGTCGTTCCAGGCAGCGGTGGTGGACGTCCTCTGTGCGAAGACACTGAAGGCGGCACAGCAGGTGGGCGCGCGCGGTGTCGTCCTCGGTGGCGGCGTCGCGGCCAACAGCCTGCTGCGCAGCGAGATGCAGCGCCGTGGTGCAGAGGCCGGGCTGAAGGTCGCGCTGCCGAGCAGGGCGATGTGCACGGACAACGCCGCGATGATTGCATCCGCTGCGTGGCACCGTGTGCGCAGCGACGGGCCCATGGGCCTCGATTGCGGCGCGTACCCGAACCTGAAGCTCTCCGAGGTCCCGAGGAGCGCTGCATCATGAGCACGATGCCCCTCGTGCTGCGCGGACGCGAGTTCCCGATCCCCGTCGTGCTCGCGCCGATGGCCGGCGTGACCAACATCCCGTTCCGCGCGCAGTGCCGGAAGTTCGGCCCCGGCCTCGTCTACGTGAGCGAGATGGTCATGGCCGCCGCGCTGGTGCACGGCAACGAAAAGACGAAGAAGATGGTGGCCTTCGGCCCGGACGAGGATTTCCGCAGCCTGCAGATCTACGGCAGCGACCCCGAGTTCGTGGGCAAGGCCGTGCGCGCCCTGTGCGAGCAGGACATCGCCGACCACATCGACATGAACTTCGGCTGCCCGGCCACCAAGGTGACGCGCAAGGGCGGTGGCGCTGCCGTCCCCGTGAAGCGAAACCTCACGCGCGCGATCATGGCGGCCGCCGTGAAGGCCGCGGAGCCGTTCGGCGTTCCGGTCACGTGCAAGTTCCGCATCGGCATTGACGACGACATCGTCACGTTCATCGAGACCGGACTCGCCGCCGAGCAAGAGGGTCTCGCCATGATCGCCCTTCACGCCCGCACAGCCGAGCAGCACTACGCGGGCCACGCGCGGTGGGAGGCAATCGCCCAGCTGAAGCGCGAGGTGAAGACGATCCCCGTGCTCGGGAACGGTGACATCTGGGAGGCGAAGGATGCCGTCGAGATGATGCAGCAGACCGGGTGCGACGGCGTGGTCGTGGGCCGCGGGTGTCTCGGCAAGCCGTGGTTGTTCCGCGACCTCGTCGACGCGTTCAGCGGAAGGGAAGTGCAGCAGTCTCCCGACCTCGGTTTCGTGCTCGACGTGATGCTCGAGCACGCGGAGGGCCTGATGTCAATCATGGGGCCGGAGTTCGGCATCCGCAATTTCCGCAAGCACGCCAGCTGGTACCTCACCGGTTACCCCGTTGGCCCGGAGACCCGCCGCGCGTTCTCCACCGTCGCCACCTACGCCGACATGCAGTCGCTCGCATCGCGTCTCGATCGCTCGGTGCGACTCGTGGAGGGCGGTGAGCGCCTGACGCGGGGCCACACGAACGGACCCATCAAGGTGGTGCTGCCCGAGGGTTACCTGCAGAACCGCGACGACATGACGGTGCCCGACGACGACAAGGTCGTCGCACTCAGCGGGGGCTGACGGTGGGCATCGTTCTCGCGTCGCGATCACCGCGTCGCACGGAACTTCTCACCGCGCGCGGCATCGAGTTCGCCGTCGACCCGGCCGACATCGACGAGTCAGTGCTCGCGGGGGAGAACCCGCACGACTACGTGCGGCGCATGTCGGTGTCGAAGCACGCGGCTGTCGCTGCGCGGCACGCAGGTGACACGGTCATCGCCGCCGACACGATCGTGGAACTCGACGGAGTGATCCACGGACAGCCCGTGGACGCCCAAGCCGCTCGCCGCACCCTGCACGCACTCAGCGGCGCCACCCACCACGTGCACACCTGCGTCACGGTGGGCACCGCAGGGGGGTCGACGAGCCGCCTGGTCACGAGCCGGGTGTCCTTCCGGCTGCTGTCGCCCGGGTTGGTCGATTGGTACCTCGGCACAGGGGAATGGGTCGGCAAGGCGGGGTCCTATGCCGTCCAGGGACTGGGGATGGCCCTGGTCGCCGGGGTACGGGGGTCGCTCTCGAACGTGGTCGGCCTTCCCGTGGCCGAAACCCTTGCCTTGCTGGGCTGAGAACCGTTTAGCAGTCGCCCGGACCGGTTGCCAATGGGCCCGGGGCGTCCGTATCATTAGCACTCGCACTCGTTGAGTGCTACCGCCCGGGCCACCCCCCGGTCCGGGAGAACAAGCCATCCACGTATCTGGAGGAAACACCATGAAGTTGAAGCCACTGGACGACCGCATCGTTGTCGAGCCGAGTGAGGCCGAGCAGACGACCGCTTCGGGTCTCGTCATTCCGGACACCGCCAAGGAGAAGCCGCAGCAGGGCACCGTCCTCGCCGTCGGTCCCGGTCGCTGGAGCGATGACGAGGGCAAGCACTTCGCGCTCGACGTCAAGGTCGGCGACACGGTCCTGTACAGCAAGTACGGCGGCACCGAGATCAGCCACGGCGGCAAGGATCTCCTGATCCTCACCAGCCGCGACGTCCTCGCGGTCGTGGAGAAGTAATTCACCATGGCAAAGCAACTGAAGTTCCACGACGAGGCCCGTCGTGCGCTCGAGGCAGGCGTCAACAAGCTCGCCGACGCCGTGAAGGTCACGCTCGGACCGAAGGGACGCAACGTCGTCCTCGACAAGAAGTTCGGCGCACCCACCATCACGAACGACGGCGTGTCCATCGCCAAGGAAGTCGAGATCGACGACCCGTTCGAGAACATGGGCGCACAGCTGGTCAAGGAAGTCGCCACCAAGACGAACGACGTCGCAGGTGACGGCACCACCACCGCAACCGTGCTCGCACAGGCGATCGTCCAGCAGGGCATGCGCAATGTCGCTGCCGGCGCGAACCCCATGGGCCTGAAGCGCGGCATCGAGAAGGCAGTGGCCGCCGCGGTCGAGTCCATCAAGGGCCAGGCCAAGGAAGTGGACGACAAGTCCGACATCTCCAGCGTCGCCACCATCTCCGCTGCTGACGCGGCCATCGGCGGCGTCATCGCGGATGCCATCGACAAGGTCGGCAAGGACGGCGTCGTCACGGTCGAGGAGAGCAACACCTTCGGGATCGAGCTCGACTTCACCGAGGGAATGCAGTTCGACAAGGGCTACCTGTCCCCGTACTTCGTCACCGACCAGGACCGTCAGGAAGCCATCATCGATGAGCCCTACATCCTGTTCTACTCGTCGAAGATCTCGTCGGTGCAGTCCCTCCTGCCGGCGCTCGAGTCGGTCATGAAGACCGGTCGTCCGCTGCTGATCATCGCCGAGGACGTCGAGGGCGAGGCCCTCGCGACTCTCGTCGTGAACAAGATCCGCGGCACGTTCAACTCGACCGCCGTCAAGGCTCCCGGTTTCGGTGACCGCCGCAAGGCGATGCTGCAGGACATGGCCACCCTCACCGGTGGTCAGGTCATCAGCGAGGAAGTCGGCCTGAAGCTGGAGAACGTCACCCTCGACCTGCTCGGTCGCGCAAAGCGCGTCATCATCACCAAGGACACCACCACCATCGTCGATGGTGCGGGTGACAAGGCTGATGTCGCGGGTCGCGTGAACCAGATCAAGACCGAGATCGACAACACCGACAGCGACTGGGACCGCGAGAAGCTCCAGGAGCGTCTCGCCAAGCTCGCCGGCGGCGTTGCGCTCATCAAGGTGGGCGCTGCAACCGAGGTGGAGCTGAAGGAGAAGAAGCACCGCATCGAGGACGCCATCTCGGCAACCCGTGCGGCGATCGAGGAAGGCGTGGTCGCCGGCGGCGGCACCGCACTCCTGCGCTCGCGCGCCTCGGTCCTCAAGGTCGTCGAGTCGCTCACGGGCGACGAGGCAACCGGTGCACGCACCGTGTACGACGCACTCGTCGCACCGGCCAAGCACATCGCCGACAACGCGGGCCTCGAGGGCTCCGTCGTGGTCCAGCGTGTCGAGTCCGAGACCGGTTCCACCGGCCTCAACGCGGCAACCGGCGAGTACGTGGACATGGTCAAGGCCGGCATCATCGACCCCGCGAAGGTCACCCGCGCTGCCCTGCAGAACGCGGCCTCCATCGCGGCCCTGGTGCTGACCACCGAGTGCCTCGTGGCTGACAAGCCCGAGAAGAACCCGGCTCCGATGGGCGGCGGTGGCATGCCCGGCGGAATGGGGATGATGTAGCAGAACGTGGGTTTTCCCGGCCCCGGAAGAAATTCCGGGATCCGGGAATACAACCCCCGGGGGTTCGGTTGAACCCTTTGCCTCCCGTTGATGGCCCGGTCCGATGGACCGGGCCATCAATCTTTCTCCGGTCGGTTCGGCCCTAGGTTTGCGGGCGTGAGATCCCTCCTCCGTCGCCCGATCGTGCACCAGGCAGTGGACTACGCGGTGGGCTTCGCCCTCGCCAGCGCGGCCGTGCGTTCCGGCGACCAGGCAGTCCTCGCGATTGCCGCCGTCGTCGTCATCGCGAGCACAGCGATGTTCGACGGGCCACTCGCCGCATTCCGTGTGTTCCCCACGAACGCTCACCGAGTGGTCGATGTCGCCGTCTCGATCGCGGGCGTGGCCGTCGCCGTGGGGACGGACATCAGTGCTGCCACGCGGCTGTCGTTGCTCGGCGCCGCAACCGTCTTGACGTTCATGTCGGTACGCTTCGGGCATGGCATTCGAGAGACCCGCACCTGATCTCAACAAGTTGCTCACCGCATGGGAAGCATGGGAGAAGGGCGAGGAGATGCCCGGTCGCGTTCTCGCGAACCTGAAGACCGCCGGACTCGCCGAGATCCTCGCCGAACTGAAGGCATCGGGCTGGACGCCCACCGCGAAGTAATTTCTCCCCAATGGCGCGCGGGGGAGAACAGCACATTCCCCGCCCCGAAAAGTGGCGTCTGGTGGGTTCATCACCGTGGGTCGACCGTGACCTCTCCGCACTCACCTCGTTCACGAAACTGACCGACGTTCTCGCGCGACGAGTTGCGGGTCGCACCCCCGAGCTGCACATCCCCACGTTCGTGCCCGAGGAGATTGCCTCCTCGTCACGGTCATCGGCCGTGTTGATCGCGTTGCATGACACCGCAGACGGGCCGAGTGTCGTGTTGACGCGCCGCACGAAGAACCTGAGCAGTCACAAGGGCGAGATGTCGTTCCCCGGAGGCCGGGTGGACGACGGTGAGTCTGTTCTCGATGCAGCGCTGCGCGAGGCGCGGGAGGAAGTAGGTCTGCACCCCTCACTCGTCACGTATGTCGGCGAACTTGACGGGCTCAGCACGATGGTGAGTCGCAGCCGCATCCACCCGATCGTCGGGACCGTCGAGTCGATGCCGCAGCTCGTCCCGAACCTGGCCGAGGTGGACCGCATCGTGCACGTTCCGTTGGTCGAACTGGCCCACCATGAGACGTACCGTCGCGAGCAGTGGAACCGGAACGGCAACAACGTCGACATCCACTTCTTCGAGATCGAGGGTGACACCGTGTGGGGCGCGACCGGCCGGATGCT
>JBEGQK010000179.1:0-11446 GCA_041180985.1 Actinomycetota bacterium | reverse complement strand
TTCCGTCGTCGGGGGTGCCCGGAATCGGCTGCTCACTATCGTGGTGAACCGTGCCCGATGACCCGGACAAGACCCAGGACCCGGTGCCGTCGTGGCAACGACGAGGTGCCGCCTATCTGGCGCTCACGACCGTGGCGGTGGCACAGCCCCTGCTGCAGATCTACGGGGACAACCTTGCCGTGTTCACTGCCGCGCATTTCTCCGGCGCGATCGTCGTCTGGTTCGCGCTGTTCAGCCTCCTCGTCCCGCCCGTCATGCTCCTGTGCATCGACATCCTGCTCGTGCGCGTCGTCCGTCTGCCGGCGCGGGCGGTCCATGCGGCTGTCGTGTGGGTCGGTTCGTGGGCGGTGGTGTCGCTCTTCGTGCGCGGGGTGTCGACGGGCGTCTGGATCGTTGACGCCGCAGTCACGTTCGCGCTCGCTGGTCTCGTCGTCCGCACCTACATGCGCCACGACTCGGTGCGGTCCTGGGTCTCGTACATGTCGTTCGTGTCACTCGCGGTTGCGGGTCTCTTCGTGCAGGCCGCCATGCCGATCATCAGCCCTCCCGCAGCTGCGGCCTCGCCGTCCGGTTCCTCCGCGCCCGCCCCGAGAGCGAGCGTCGTGTGGATCGTTCTCGACGAGGCACCGTTGTTCCCATTGATGGGTTCCGACGGGAACATCAATGCCGACCGGTTCCCCGGGTTCGCGGCACTCGGCGCACAGTCGACGTGGTACCGCAACGTGGTCGCGACGTCGCAGAAGACGACGGATGCGGTGCCGGCGATGCTCGAGGGGAAGTGGCCGACCGGCGGACAACCGATCCTCGGTGACCACCCGCACAACCTCTTCACGGCCCTCGGCGGTTCGATGGACATGGACGTGTCGGAGGCCGTGACGGCGATGTGCCCGGACACGGTGTGCGTCCCTCACGGTTCGTCCTCGTCGCCGGCGGACACTTCGCCTGTGACGGCACGAGCTTCGTTTCCTTCGTTCCTCCGCGACGCATCGGTCGTCGTGGGTCACAAGCTGCTTCCGGAGGGACTGAGGTCACGTCTGCCCGCCATCGACGAGGGATGGGGCGAGTTCGGGGCAGGTACCGACAAGGACGCGGAACCGACGGCAGCGACACCGGGGTCGGCGGAAGCACCGCGGTCCGGCCACGCCGGCCGGGTGCAGACACTCGAGAGATTGACCGACAACGCCGCGACATCGACCTCGCCGACTCTCCATTTCGCGCACGTCCTTCTGCCGCACAAGCCGTGGACACTCGCCCCCGATCTGCGGATGTCGGCACGACCGGACAACGACCCACGACCGGTCACGAACCTCGACAGGCGACGCGACGCGTACCAGTCGCACCTGCGCCAGTACGTGGCCGTCGACTCCGTCATCGGCGGGCTCGTGCGGAGACTCAAGGCTTCGGGCAGGTGGGACAGCACGATGATCGTGGTGACAGCCGACCACGGCCTGACATTCGTGCCGGGCGAGTCGTACAGGGACGTGGTCAACGTGAAGAACCCGCAGACTCTTGACGACATCTACCGCGTTCCGTTGTTCGTGAAGTACCCGGGCCAGTCGGAGGGAAAGATCGATGACTGCCCGGTGTCGTCGGTGGACATTCTCCCGACCGTTCTCGCCGCGGTCGGCGTCGGGACCCCGGGGCGGTTCGACGGAGTGAACCTCGCAGGGTCATGCCCGCGTCGGACGACGCGCACCATCCGCTGGCCGAAGGGTCACCACGAACTCGGGACCGGTGTCGCAGAGCTGAGGGGACGCGTCGCCTACTACGACAAGTGGGTGGATGCGGACGGCGACGTGGCGGACATCGTCCGGGGTGGTGCGAGCGGATCCCTGGTCGGAACCCGCGTTCCTGCGAATCCCGAACGCGATACCGCAGTGACGTGGACCGTCGCGAACAGGTCGGCCTTCGAAAAGGTGGGGGAGGGTCGTTTCGCATCCGTGCCGACGCGCGCATTCGGCACGATCCGCACCGACCGGGGGATCGACAGGGACACGGAGGGAGTGGTGGAGGTCGACGGGGTGTTCGTCGGGGTGGTGTCCGAGCTCGCCGGTCTCCGTGCGGGGTCGTCGACGTACTTCGTTGCCCCCGTCGAGACGTCGTTGATCGGGGCCGGTGCGCACTCGGTCCGTTTGTGGACCGCGACATGGTCCGACGGGAAGGTGTCCCTGCGGCGTGCAGGGTGACCCCGCCTGTGCGCGGACTGGCCGAATCGGCAAAGATGCTCAGCGTGATTGAGCACTACAAAGCCGCCCGCGCCGAACTGACCGCCCCGGGGGCGCAGTTCGCACTGACCCGCACGAACGTGCGGGGAGTCGACATCCTCACGTTCGCCGCGGCGCCACCCCACATGCGCGTCCTGTGGGAACTTTCCGCCGGTCACGGTGACAAGGACTACATCGTCTACGAGGACGAGCGCTACACGTTCAACGAGATTCACGCGCAGGTCCGCAAGCTCGCGGCATACCTGGTGGCGCACGGCGCCCACCGGGGAACCCGGGTCGCACTCGCGATGCGCAACTACCCCGAATGGGTGGTCGGTTACTGGGCAACAGTGTCCATCGGCGCGGCCGTGGTCGGAATGAACGCGTGGTGGACGGCGCCCGAGATGGAGTACGCACTGAACGACAGCGATCCCGTGGTCTTCATAGGTGACGACGAGCGCCTCGAGCGTCTGTCGCAGGTCCCGGAGCGTCCGGGCATGCACGTGATCGCCGTCCGCAGCGAGCGCTCGCTGCCGGCCAACAGCGCGACATGGTCCGACGTGATGGCAACCGCCGACCCCGGTTCGCTGCCGAACGTGGACATCGACCCCGACGATGACGCGACCATCTTCTACACGTCCGGCACGACGGGGTTCCCGAAGGGTGCGCAGTTGACGCACCGCGGGTCCGTCACGAACATCCTGAACATCGTCGCGATGACGTCGACCGTCGCACTCGCCGAGCAGAAGGCAATCGCCGCCGGCGACGTCGAGGCACCGACGTCGGTTCCCGCACCGAGGCCGCCTGTGTTCTTCGCGCCGACGCCGCTCTTCCACGTGACCGCGTGCAACTGCATCCTTCACCCGGCGACGCTCTCCGGAGCGACGCTGGTGATGATGTACAAGTGGGACCCGGGCCGCGCACTCGAGCTGATCGAGCGCGAGAAGGTCACGACCTTCTCCGGTGTGCCGACGATGAGCCGCGAGATGCTGAACCACCCCGACTGGTCGAAGCGGGACACGTCGTCGGTGCAGGGCATGGGCGGTGGCGGTGCCGCCGTGCAGCCGGACCTGGTGAAGAAGATCGCGGGCGCGCTGAAGAACGGTGCCCCGAGCACTGGCTACGGCATGACCGAGACCCACGGCATCATCACGTCGAACTCGGCTCGCTGGTACCTGGCGAAGCCCGAATCGTGCGGTCCCGTCGTGCCGACGCTCGAGGCGAAGCTCGTCGACGAGGACGGCAACGATCTCCCCGTGCACCCCGACACCGTGGGCATCCTCTGTGTGAAGGGGGCCGTGACCATCAAGGGCTACCTCAACCGCGCCGAGGCGACCGCAGAGACCATCAAGGACGGATGGTTGAACACCGGTGACATTGCCCGAATCGACGAGGACGGGTTCGTGTTCCTCGTGGACCGCGCGAAGGACATGGTCATCCGCGGCGGCGAGAACGTCTACTGCAGCGAGGTGGAGGCGGCCATCTACAACCATGACGCGATCGCGGAGGCCATCGTGTTCGGCATCCCGGACGAGCGCCTCGGCGAGGAGGTCGCCGCAGCCGTGCTGCTGAAGCCGGGCACGTCGCTGACCGAGGACGAACTCCGCGAGTTCCTGCTCTCGTCGCTCGCCAAGTTCAAGGTTCCCTCGAAGGTCTGGTTCCGCACCGAGCCCATCCCGCGCAATGCGAACGGCAAGTTCCTGAAGCGCGAGGTGCGAAAGGAACTGATCGGCGAGTGAGCGCGCGTCAGCGGGGTTCGCTGACTCGCTCCAGAACGACGCGGATGCCACCCATGTCGGGACGCGTCCACACCATGTGGCCGTCCTCGTCGAGGTGGCGGCGCACCTCGATCCCCGGCAGGCCGACCGGCCGGAGCACGAAAGCACCGTCCTCGTAGGAGGCGGTGACATGGATCGGCGTCACGTAGTCGAACGCCGACACATCGTGGACACCGTTCTCCTCGGTCCCGTCGGCACGCGCGTCGGCGATCGTGCCGCCGCCGCAGTCGACGATCCTGTTGCCGCACTGCTCGATGCGTTCGGTGTACGACAGGAGACGGTCGCCGTGCGGGACGGGCTCGCCGCCGCGCATCGCACTGATCGCCCTCCAGATCCCTCGAAGGTCGGGGGCGCCGGCGACGAGCGGCTCTGTGCACCCAGCCAGGATCAACGGCGGGAACTCGGGTCCGTAGCCGCCGGCAGGGGTGTTGGCGACGGGGATGTCGTCGGCCCTCATGCGTTCGACAACTCGGCCAGGCCGACCGCCTCGGCCGTCAGTTCGAGTGACCGGACCCTCGCTGCCGTCGTGTCGGCGTAGTGGGAGGTGATCACCTCGTCCACCCGCGTGGCCGCGCGGAATTCGTTGATCCGGTCCGCGACCACCCCGGGCGTGCCGACCGCTGCGAACGTGAAGATCTCGTCGATTGCGGCGGCGTTGGGGGAAGCGAGTATCTGGTCGACCTGTTCGTCGGTGACCTCGCGGCCGCCGTTCGTGAAGCGGTGGCGCACGAACATCCTGCGGCGACGCTGGAACTGTCGCTGCGCGTCCTCGTCGGTTTCCGCACAGATCACACCCATTGCGGCCATTGCGTACGGCTCCTGCAGTTGCGCCGACGGATGGAACCTCTCGCGGTAGATGTGCAGCGCCTGGTGCAGCATCTGCGGGGCGAAGTGAGATGCGAATGCGAAGGGGAGGCCGAGTGCCGCGGCGAGTTGTGCGCCGTAGAGCGAGGACCCGAGCACGTACAGCGGCACGTTCGTGCCCCTGCCCGGTGTAGCGACGACGGTGGGCACCTTCGACTCGTCACCGAGGAACGCCTGCAGCTCGAGCACGTCTTCGGCGAACCTGTCCGATGACCTCGGATCGCGCCGCATGGCCATGAATGCCGCCTGGTCTGTGCCGGGTGCCCGTCCGAGACCGAGGTCGATGCGTCCGGGGTGGAGTGATGCGAGCGTGCCGAACTGTTCGGCGATGACCAGCGGCGAGTGGTTCGGCAGCATCACACCGCCCGCGCCGAGCCTGATGGTCGACGTGTTCGCGGCGACGTGCGCGATGAGCACGGCGGGCGCTGACGACGCGATGGTCTTCGAGTTGTGGTGCTCGGCGTACCAGACGCGCGTGTAGCCGAGTCGCTCGGCTGCCCGTGCGACAGCGACGCATCCCCGGAGACTCTCGCCGATCGACTCGCCGTCGCCGATGGAGGCAAGGTCGAGAACGGAGAGCTTCATGTCCCGCAGGCTACTTGGCGCGGCGGAACCACTTGTATGCCTCGAACCATGAGACTCCTGCGACCGCCGCGCCGAGGGAGAGAGCGAGATGCCCGGCCCCGATGGTGCCGAACCCGAATGCTCGCCGGCAAACGGGCACGCCGAGCACGAACGCGAGCGCCGCGAACGTGATGGTCATGACCCACGCGACCGTCGCGTTCCGCCGTTCTACGAGCATCCGCCACGCCGGGAGGTGCCACGACCGGTTGACGAGCATCAATGCGAGGTTCGACAGAACGAGTGCGACGAAGGCCGTGGACCGCGTGACGTCCCCTGAATCCCCCGAAGACACCGACCAGAGGTACACGGCGAGGACACAGCCGAGAACCGCGAGTCCCTGGAAGAGGGTCACCGTCAGGACCGTGCGGTCGAACATCGCACCCCCGGCGCGCCGTGGTCGACGCTCCATCACGGCGGGGTCAATCGGTTCGGACTCGAACACCAACGAACTTGTGGGATCGATGATCATCTGGAGGAAGGCAATCTGCACCGGCAGCAACACGAACGGCCACGTGCGCACGAAGAGCGGGATGACCGCCATGCCGGCGATGGGGATGTGGACGGCCATCACGTACGTCATCGCCTTGCGGATGTTGTCGAAGACACCGCGTCCGCGCTCGATGCCGTTGACGATCGACCCGAAGTCGTCGTCGGTGATCACCAGCCCGGCGGCATCCCGCGCGACGTCCGTCCCGCGTCTGCCCATGGCGATGCCCACATCGGCCTTGCGGAGAGCGGGCGCGTCGTTGACGCCGTCGCCGGTCATCGCGACGATGTCCCCGCACGCCTGGAGTGCGGTGACGAGCCGGAGTTTCTGCAGCGGGGTCATCCGCGCGTAGACGCACACCGTGCGGACCCGCTCACGGAGATCATCATCGTCCATTCCGTCCATCTCCGGTCCGGAGAGGACCAGGTCGGGCCGTGAGATCCCGGACTCGCGTGCGATGGCCGAGGCGGTGCCCGCATGGTCGCCTGTCACCATCACCGTGCGCACCCCGGCCGCGTCGCACCGCCTCACCGAATCACGGACGTGAGGTCTGACGGGATCGCGCAGCGACACGAGGCCCTCCAGGACGAAGTCGAACTCGTGCGCGCTGGAAGGGAGCACCCCCTGCATGCCGAACCGCGCCGACGCGACGGCCAGGACGCGGTCGCCACTGCCCGACAGTTCGGCGACCGCTGCCTCCAGCGAGGCGCGACGGTGCGCGTCAAGGTGGCACAAGGCCTCGACAGATTCCGGCGAGCCCTTTGCGGCGATCACGAAGTGGGCGCGGTCGGGCGACCGCCACACGTGTGACATGGCCGTGAGGTCGGGGGACAACGGGTACTCGCGCACGAGTGACCAGTCGCCGTGCGCGTGCTCCGTGCCCTCGAGACTGCGACGCTCGAGCACCCGAAAGGCCCTGTCGGTCGGGTCGAAGGAGTCGACGGGCGACGCGAGGGCCGCGAACTCGGCCAGCACGTGGAACTCGTCCGGGACCGTCCCGTCGGCGACATCGACGCACGCATCCTGCGTCCACATCCGCGCGACGGCCATTTCATTCACGGTCAGCGTCCCTGTCTTGTCGACGCACAGGACGGTGACGGAGCCGAGCGTCTCGATCACCTCGGGTCGGCGCGCGAGCACACCGGTCCGCGACAGCCGCCACGCACCGAGAGCGAGGAAGACCGACATCACCACCAGGAACTCCACGGGGAGCAGGGCCATTGCCGTCGCGATACCGACGAGGATGCCCTGGAGGATGCCGTCCCGCAGGAGCGAGTACACGACCGCAACGAGGACGGCCACGCCGCCCCCGATCACGGAGATGACCCGGACGATCCTGCGTATCTCGCGCTGGAGAGGCGTCGGCGGGACGACGATCTCCTCCATCGACAGACCGATCGACCCCACGGCGGTGTCGTTGCCGGTGGCGACCACGACCGCACGTCCCGTGCCCTTCACGACCAGGGTGCCGGAGAAGACGAGCGACGAGTCGACGCCGCACGCCATCGGGAGTCCCGATGCGCCGCCCGCGGGGGACTTGCCGACGGGGACTGATTCGCCGGTCAACATTGACTCGTCCACCATCACGTGGGGGCCATCCACCAACCGTGCGTCGGCCGGCACGCGGTCTCCCTCCGAGACCACGATCAGGTCCCCGCGCACGACGCCGGAGGTGGGGATCCTCACGCGCTCGGAGTCGCGGATGACCGTGGCGAGCGGGGCCGAGAGTGCGCGCAGCGCGCTGAGCGCGGTGGAGGTCTTCCGCTGCTGGTACAGCGACAACCCGATGATCATGACCATCGTCGACATCAGGATCGCGCCGTCGAGCGGCTCGGCGAGGAGGAAATGGACGATGCCCGCGACGAGAACGAGCAGGAGCATCGGTTCCGACACGATGGCCCGCAGCTGCCGCAGGATGTTGCTTCCCTTGTCGGTTCCGAGGACGTTCGGGCCGTCGGACGCGAGCCGTTCCGCGGCTTCCCCGTGTGTCAGGCCTGCCGTGTCGATCCCGTCGTGCGGCATGCGCACACGGTACGGCGGGTGCGTCAGTCAGTCGTCGTGATCGGACGCAATGTGAGAGTAGGTTCGTCACTTTCGAGACGCTGCAGCCTGTACCTGCTCTCGAACAGCGCGAGCAACTGTCCGTCGGAACGCTCCATGATGCGGATGCCGCCGATCTCGCGGAGTCGCGGTGCGCTCTCCCTGTCGGTGATGCGCACGGCATCGAAATTCATGTGTGCGATCTCGGTGGGGGCGTTGAACTCCGACATCAACCGGTGCGCGAAGACCTCGAACTGCAGCACTCCGACGGCTGCGAGGATGGGTTCGGTGATGAATCCCTCGGGGTCGCGCAGCACCTGCACGACACCCTCCTGGTCCAGTTGCTCGAGCCCCTTGCGGAACTGCTTCACCTTTCCCGAATCGCTCGGCCGGGCGACGGCGAACACCTCGGGGGAGAAGCGGGGGATGGCGCGGTAGTCCACGGGGGCACCCGCATGGATCGTGTCGCCGATCAACAGGCCACCGGCGTTGATCAGGCCGATGATGTCCCCCGGGTACGCGGTCTCGATCGTGTCGCGGTCGGCACCGAACGCGGTGGTGGCGTACTTGCTGCTCACGTCCTTGCCGGTGCGTGAGTTCTGCATGTCCATGTTGCGCTCGAACTTCCCCGAGCTCACCCGCGCGAACGCGATGCGGTCGCGGTGGTTCGGGTCCATGTTCGCCTGGATCTTGAACACCTGCGCCGAGAAGTCACCGTCGATGTCGCGCGGCGCGCCGTCGCGTCCGGTCCGTGCCGTCGGAGCCGGCGCCATGTCGGCGACCGCGTCGAGCAGCATGCGCACCCCGAAGTTCGTGATGGCGGATCCGACGAACACCGGGGTGCTCCTGCCCGCGAGGAACGACGGCATGTCGACGTTCGCATCGATCGCCTCGAGAAGCGAGCAACCCTCCAGCGCCTGCGTCCACGCCGCGCCCTCGACCTCGGCGGCCTGTTCGGGGGAGAGGAACTCCTCGTGAGCCTCGGAGGCCCCGCGTGCGGTGCGTGTGAAGCGCACGTAGGAGCCGTCGCGACGGTCGATGACGCCGCGGAAGTCGCCGGGGATGCCCACCGGCCACGTGGCCGGGGTCGCGCGCAGCTGGATCTGCTGCTCCACCTCGTCGAGCAACTCGAGCGGGTCTCGACCCGGCCTGTCGTACTTGTTGAAGAAGGTCAGCACGGGCAGGTTGTGCGACCGGCAGACGTCGAACAACTTGAGGGTCTGTGACTCGAGGCCCTTGGCGGTGTCGAGCACCATGATGACGGCATCGACAGCGGTCAGGACGCGGTACGTGTCCTCCGAGAAGTCTCGGTGGCCGGGTGTGTCGAGGAGGTTGAACTGCTTGTCGCCGTAGGGGAACTGCAGCACCGTGGACGAGATGGAGATGCCGCGCTGGCGTTCCAGTTCCATCCAGTCGGATGTGGCGCCGCGGCCGCCCGAACGGGCCTTCACGGCGCCGGCTTCCTGCACCGCGCCCGAGTAGAGGAGGAACTTCTCCGTCAGCGTGGTCTTGCCCGCATCCGGGTGGCTGATGATCGCGAATGTGCGCCGGCGCGAGGCCTCTGAGACGATTTCGGCGCTGTTCACCCGTCAAGCCTGCCAGCAACACGGGAAAAATGTCGCAGATTGCACGGACGAACCAATAGCGTTTCCTGTTCTGTGAGCACACTTCCCACCGCCGCCTTCTCCATCGCCCTCGACTGCCAGTTGGACAACGTTCCCGGCACGCTCGGTCGTCTCTGCGCCGCCATCGGTGACGCAGGTGGCAACATCGGCGCGCTCGACGGTTTCGACGTGCGCGGACCGGTGCTGCGCCGCAGCGTCGTCGTCCACTGCCGCGACGAGGCGCACCAGAAGAAGGTCGTCGACGCGATCCAGGCCCTCGATGGCGTGACGCTTCTCGACTGGTGGGACCGCACGTTCCGCATGCACGAGGCGGGCAAGATCCATGTCCTCTCCACCGCGCCCGTGAACGATCGCGACGACCTGTCCATGGCCTACACGCCCGGCGTGGCACGCGTGTGCACCGCCATCGAGAACGACCCCGGCCTCTCGCACAGGTACACGATCCGCAAGAACACCGTGGCCATCGTCAGCAACGGCACCGCAGTGCTCGGCCTCGGGGACATCGGTCCCGAGGGTGCCATGCCGGTGATGGAGGGCAAGGCACTCCTGTTCAAGGAGTTCGGTGGCGTCGACGGATTCCCCATCTGCATCAACGCCAGCACCGCGGACGAGGTCGTCGATTTCGTGCAGCGCATCGCCCCCACGTTCGGCGGCATCAACCTGGAGGACATCAAGGCACCCGAGTGCTTCGAGATCGAGGAGCGCCTGCGCGCCAGCCTCGACATCCCGGTCTTCCATGACGACCAGCACGGCACCGCCGTTGTCACGCTCGCGGCACTGTGGAACTCGCTGAAGATCACCGGAAAGAAGATGGAGGACCTCACGGTCGTCATTGCGGGTGTCGGCGCCGCCGGTGTCGCCATCGGCAAGATCCTCCTGAACGCCGGTGTCGGTGACGTCATCGGCTGCGACCGCGAGGGTGCCATCTATTCCGGCCGCGGAAACATGAACTCTGCCAAGGAATGGTTCGCCAACCACACGAACTCGTCGCGCAAGATGGGCACGATCGGTGACGTCATGAAGGGCGCGGATGTCTTCGTCGGCGTCAGTGGCCCGGACCTCATCACCGCTGCCGATGTCCGTTCGATGGCGAAGGACCCGATCGTTTTCGCGATGGCCAACCCGAACCCGGAGATTCGCCCCGAGCAGGCCGACGGCCTTGCCGCCGTGATGGCGACCGGCCGCAGTGACTACCCGAACCAGATCAACAACGTGCTCGCGTTCCCCGGCATCTTCCGTGGTGCCCTCGACGCGAACGCCACCGACATCACCGAGGGAATGAAGCTCGCCGCGGCAATCGCCATCGCCGAGTCGGTGACCGACGCGGAACTGAAGCCCGAGTTCGTGGTCCCGTCGGTGTTCGACCGCTCCGTGGTGGAGCGCGTCGCGCCCGCCGTTGCCGCCGCCGCCGTCAAGGACGGCGTCATCCGCAAGCTCTAGCGGTTACTTAGCGAGCGCGCTGGAGTAGGGCAGCCAGGTGGCTGCCTCGAAGTCGTACAGCTTGCACGTGCGTGCCGCGTGGAAGTAGCGGCGCGCCGACATGCGCGAGCGACGCACGGTGTCCGGGTAGGCGGCCTCGATGGCGCGCGCAGCCGCGGGCAACTGGTGGAACGGGATGCGGATGTCCACGTGGTGGGGGACATGCACGAAGATGTTGTGGAACCACAGGAAGTTGATGATCCGCGGGAACTCCAGCACCGTGGTGGACTCCATCTGGCCCTTGTACTGGGTCCATTCCTTCTTCGTCCACCAACGGATCGACGGGTCGACGTGGTGCACGTAGACCGTCCACCCGATGATGTGCACGAACAGCAGGAACGGGAC
>JBEGQK010000178.1:0-2954 GCA_041180985.1 Actinomycetota bacterium | reverse complement strand
CCGGCGATCTCCATCGACCAGAAGTCGGCATCGCGCAACCCGCGCTCCACCGTGGGCACCATCACGGAGGTCTATGACTACCTGCGCCTGTTGTATGCCCGCATCGGGGTGCAGCACTGCGCCAACGACGGCACACGGTTGCAGCGCCAGACACCCCAGCAGATCGTCGACCGCATCATGGCCCTTCCGGAGGGGACCCGCTTCCAGGTGCTCGCACCCGTCGTGCGCGCCCGCAAGGGCGAGTACGACACGTTGCTGGCCGACATCGCCGGCCAGGGGTTCGTGCGCGCGCGCATCGACGGCGAGATCCACGACATCAATGAGTTCCTGAAGGCCGGCAAGAAACTCGCACGGTACGAGCAGCACTCGATCGAGATCGTGGTCGACCGTCTCGTCCGTCGGGATGACATCGAGCGCCGCCTGACGGATTCGCTCGAGACCGCGCTGAAGCTCGCCGAGGGCGTGGCGGAGGTGGAACTCATCGCGAAGAACGAGACGGACAACGAGGTGCTCACCTTCAGCCAGCACCTCGCGTGCCCGAAGTGCGGGGACAGCTTCGACGAGCCCGCGCCGAGGAACTTCTCGTTCAACTCGCCGTTCGGTGCGTGCCCCCACTGCGACGGTCTGGGCACGAAGTACGAGGTCGACGCCGACCTCGTCATCCCGGACATGTCGATGTCCCTCAACGAGGGAGCCATCGCCCCGTGGCGCAGCGCACACACGGGGTACTTCACGCGCATGCTCGAGGCCGTGGCGGAGGAAGAGGGCCTCGATCTCGACAAGCCGTTCAACAAGCTCACGGCCAAGCAGCAGAAACTCGTGCTCCATGGCCGTGAGGGCGCAATGGTGGTGAAGTTCCGCAATCGATTCGGCAAGGTGCGCCAGTTCAGCAGCCAGTACGAGGGTGTCATCCCGTGGATCAAACGGCGCCACGAGGACGCCGACAGCGACTGGACGCGCGAGCAGTTCGAGTCCTACATGCGCGAGGTCCCGTGTCCGGACTGCAACGGCGCTCGTCTGAAGCCGTCCACCCTCGCAGTCACCGTCAACGACAGGAACATCTCGGAAGTCTGCGACATGTCGATCGGCGACTCCGCCGCCTTCCTCGCCGGGCTCACCCTCGGCCAGCGCGACGCGATGATCGCCGAGAGGATCACCAAGGAGATCAACGCGCGGCTCGGGTTCCTGCTCGACGTGGGTCTCGACTACCTCACGCTCTCGCGTTCCGCGGGGACACTCGCGGGCGGCGAGGCACAGCGCATCCGTCTTGCCAGCCAGATCGGCTCGGGCCTCGTCGGAACCCTCTACGTCCTAGACGAACCGAGCATCGGTCTCCACCAGCGCGACAACAGGCGGCTCATCGACACTCTGCACAGGCTGCGCGACCTCGGCAACACGGTGATCGTCGTCGAACATGACGAGGACACCATCAAGGAATCCGACTGGATCGTCGACATCGGCCCGGGCGCAGGGGAGCACGGCGGCGAGGTCGTCTACAGCGGCGTCGTGCCCGGCATCTCTAAGGCAAAGAACTCCGTCACGGGCGCATACATCACGGGTGCCCGCACCATCCCCGTTCCGACGTCGCGCCGCCAGCCGAGCGGCGAACAGATCGTCATCCGTGGTGCCCGCGAGCACAACCTGCGTGACATCGACGTGGAGATCCCCCTCGGTTGCTTCGTCGCCGTGACGGGGGTGTCGGGCAGCGGCAAGAGCACGCTCATCCGCGACATCCTCCTGCCCGCCATGATGCAGCAGATCTACAAGAGCAAGGAAGCTCCGGGAAAGCACAAGCGGGTCGACGGAATCGCTGCCATCGACAAGGTGATCGACATGGACCAGTCACCGATCGGCCGCACCCCGCGCTCGAACCCCGCCACCTACACGGGTGTGTTCGATTCGATCCGCAAGCTCTTCGCCGCCGCACCGGAGTCGAAGGTCCGCGGCTACCAGCCCGGTCGTTTCAGCTTCAACGTGTCGGGCGGTCGCTGCGAGGCGTGCTCCGGTGACGGCACCATCAAGATCGAGATGCACTTCCTGCCGGACGTGTACGTGCCGTGCGAGGTGTGCAAGGGGGCGCGCTACAACCGCGACACCCTCGACATCACCTTCAAGGGCAAGAACATCGCCGAGGTTCTCGACATGCCGATCTCCGAGGCTCTCGACTTCTTCTCGAACCAGCCATCGATTGCGCGCCACATGCAGACGCTCGTGGATGTCGGTCTCGGGTACGTCCGGTTGGGCCAGAGCGCGCCGACACTGTCCGGCGGTGAGGCGCAGCGCGTGAAACTGGCGTCCGAGCTGGCCAAGCGTTCCACGGGGCACACCATGTACCTGTTGGACGAACCGACGACCGGTCTGCACTTCGAGGACGTCAACCGTCTGCTGACCGTGCTGTCGAGACTGGTCGACCAGGGCAACACCGTTCTCGTCATCGAGCACAACCTGGACGTCATCAAGACGGCGGACTGGCTCATCGACCTCGGGCCGGAGGGCGGGAGCGGCGGGGGACTCGTCGTGTGCGAGGGCACGCCCGAGCGAGTTGCTGCGTGCGCGGAGAGCCACACGGGGCGGTTCCTCGCACCCCTTCTCGGGATGAAGGCACCGACGGCCACTGCGAAGACAAAGAGCGCTGCCGCCACGGGTAAGCCCGCCGCGAAGGCAGCAGCTCCGAAGAAGCGGGCGGCAACGACAGCTCCTTCACGAAAAGCCGCGGCACAGAAGGCGCCCGCAAAGAAGAAGAAGTAGCCATGACGGTGCAGCGACCAGCTACGGGTTCTGTGCCGACGTCGCCGGGGTCCTACCAGTTCAAGGACGAGCACGGACGGGTGATCTACGTCGGCAAGGCGGCCAACCTCCGGGCACGCGTCTCGAACTATTTCCAGGACCCGCAGTTGCTCCACCCGCGGACCGCGTCGATGGTTGCGGCCGCGCATTCGGTCGAGTGGATCGAG
>JBEGQK010000177.1:0-4766 GCA_041180985.1 Actinomycetota bacterium | reverse complement strand
CCCTTCTTGTTGCGGACTTCCCACCGGTCATCGAACTCGACGACCTCGTTCGGCGCGTTCATCCAGTTGAGCGGCTTGTACGCGCCACCGTCGGCATGGATGGCGACGCACCCGTCGGCCTTCACCATGATGAGGCGTGTCGCCTCGGCGAGCCGCGTCTCCAGTCGTCCCGTGTAGACCACGCTGCAACGGGCGATGAGCAACCTCATGCGCGGATGTGGTCCCGCATCCGCTTGTTGATGAGGTCCCTGCGCTGCTGCAGCTCGCGGTAGGTGAGCGAGTTCACGGACTCGTCCACGCCGAGGCCGGCCTTCAGGCTCCCCATGTCGATCTCGATCTCGTCCGGGTTGACGCCGAGTTCCTGGGCGAGCCGCAGACCGTGGCGCTGCATGAACATCATCGAGATGTTGGTCAGCTCGCCGATGATGTCGAGGTCCGGTGCGAGACGCGCGATGGCGCCGTCGAGAAAGACCATGTTCTTCACGTAGAGCATCAGTTCCTTCGGGAGCTTCGCCCCGTAGGCCAGCAGCGCCTTCACGATGCGCTGCACTTCCTGCACGAGTTCCTCGCCGGAGAGGGAAGTAGGGTCGATTGTCGGTTGGTCGAGCCCGAGGTCCTTGATCACCGCGTCGATGTCGGTGTCGGCAGGGAGCGCGCCGAGGTCGCACAGTGCCTTGACCTGTCCGTGGAGGTCGTTGGTGGTGGCCCCGAGCATGAGGCGCATGAAAGCGAGTCGTCGCTTGTTCGAGAGACGACCGACGATGCCGAAGTCGAGCAGGGCGGTGCGGCCGTCGTTCAGCACGAAGAGGTTGCCGCCGTGAAGGTCGCCGTGGAACACGCCGTGGATGAGTGCACCCTCCATGAACGCGATCATGCCCGTCTTGATGACGGCCTCGGTGTCGATGCCGGCCTGCTTCATGCCGGCCACGTCGTCGAAGTTGAATCCGCGCAGCCTCTGCATGACGAGGACGCGGCGGGTGACGAGCTTCGGGTGGGGCCGTGGAACGATGTAGCCGTTCTGGTCCAGTTCGCGCAGCATGACCGCGACGTCGACCATGTTGGCGGCCTCCATGCGGAAGTCGAGTTCCTCGACGATCGTCTCGGCGAACAACTCCACCAGCGCCGGCGGGTTGGCGAGCGCGGCGACCTTGATGCGCCCGATGAGGAACGGCGCGAGCCAGGCCATGACCGTGAGGTCCTTGCGGACCATCGTGCCGACGGTGGGGCGCTGGATCTTGACGACAACTTCCTCGCCCGTGAGCAGTGTCGCAGCGTGGACCTGCGCAATGGATGCTGCGGCCAACGGTGTGCGGTCGAACGAGGAGAACACCTGGTCGATGCGCGCGCCGAGGTCCTGCTCCACGGTCAGGCGGGCCTTCTCCCATGGTTCCGCGGGTACCTGGTCGCGGCACTTCTTGAACTCGTCGACGAGCTCGGTGGGGAAGAGACCCTCACCACTCGAGATGATCTGGGCGAGCTTGATGTACGTGGCACCGAGACGTTCGATCGCTCGGCGCAGGCGAAGTGAGACGTACGCGCGGGACTGCTCGGGCCGTGCGAACGCGCCGCGCCTCTTCTTCCAGAACCACGGCAGCAACGCCCATGCGAACGTGACGACAACCGTGACGAGCCGGCCGAGCGGGGGCAGGGTGCGCTTCTTGATGAGGCGGGGAACCTCTCGTCGCGCGTTGTCGCGAAGAACGACCGCGACCTTGTCCCACGCGATGCTGGTCCTGTCCATGACCCACGGGGCATCGTCGGCGAAGTTCGCCCATTCGAGGTCTGCGGGGGTGGTTGTCACGGTGACCATTCTGCCGTTCGCCGGGTCGAACTTTTCCCCCGACAGCCGGTCGATGAGTTGTCATGGGACACAATGAACCCGGGAATAATCCGGGGAGGCACCATGGGACACGGACCGTTGCACGGGGTGAAGGTCGTCGAACTCGGCGTGTGGGTGGCCGGCCCCGCAGCGACCGGGTTGATGGCCGACTGGGGAGCAAACGTCATCAAGGTGGAGCCACCCACCGGTGACCCGCAGCGTGCGGTGTTCGGCGCGCTCGGCGTCGCCGACCAGGCCGGTGTCCCGCCGTTCGAGATCGACAACCGCGGCAAGAAATCCGTCGTGCTCGACCTGCGCACCGACGCCGACATGGCGACCATGCACGCTTTGCTCGCCGAGGCTGATGTCTTCGTGTCGAACGTGCGCCCCGCGGGTCTGAAACGAATGGGGCTGGACCCCGATGCCCTCACGGAGAAGTACCCGCGCCTCGTCTACGGGCTCCTCACCGGGTACGGAAGCGACGGACCCGACGTCGACCGTGCCGGTTACGACATCGGCGCGTTCTGGGCGCGCACGGGTCTCGCCCACACGCTCGTCGCGCCGGGCGACAACCCGCCGCCGGTGCGCAGCGGCCAGGGGGACCACACCACCGGCCTCTCGATGTGCGCCGGGGTGATGGCCGCGTTGTTCGACCGTGAGCGCACGGGCAAGGGTCGCGTGGTGGAGACTTCGCTACTGCGCACCGGCATCTACACGATCGGCTGGGACGTCGGTGTCCAGTTGCGGTTCGGCAAGCGCACCAGCACGAAGCGGCGCGACCAGAACCCCGCGCCCCAGATGCTCAACTACACCTGCAGTGACGGCCGGTCGTTCTGGTTGCTCGGCCTCGAGGCGGACAGGCACTGGCCCGGTTTCCTCGACGCGATCGCACGGCCCGATCTCGGGGAGGAACCACGTTTCCGGAACGCCGTCGAGCGCTCGAAGAACTGTGGCGAGCTGATCGCGATTCTCGACGCGCACTTCGCCACCGACACGTACGAGCACTGGACCGAGAGGTTCGATGTGTGCGACGTGTGGTGGGCGCCGCTGAACTCGATTCCCGAGGCCATCGAGGACCCGCAGGTGATCGCCTCGGGTGCCTTTGTGGACATGACCCCGCACCAGGGCGAGGCGCCGTACCGCGCCGTGAACTCACCCGTGGACTTCAGCGACTACTCGCCGGTCTACGGCCGCGTGCCGAAGCTCGGCGAACATTCACCGGAGTGGTGAGCAGGTCAGTCAGGACTGCGTCTTCCAGAGAGCATTCAGCACGTCGTCCGCGAGTTCCTTGCGGCACACGATGAAGTCGGGGAGCCACGCGTCGTACTCGTTGTAGACGAGAGGGGAGCCGTCGACGCGGCTCGTGTGCAGCCCGGCAGCAGCGGCCACCACGGCAGGTGCTGCTGAGTCCCACTGGTACATGCCACCGTCGTGGATGTAGATGTCGGCCTCGTTCATCACGACGGACATGGCCTTGGCGCCCGCGCTGCCGAGCCGGTACGCGTCGCAGTCGAGTGCGCGCGCGACGACGATTGCCGCGTACGGCGCGCGGTTGCGCGATGTCACGAGTCGTGGCTTTCCGGCAGGTCTCGGTTCGAGAACGGGCGCGGGCTGGGTGCTGTGCACCAGTTCGACAGAGGGGAGCGACACCGCACCAGCGACCAGGTGGCCCTTCTCCCAGAGTGCAACGTGCACTGCCCAGTCTGCGCGTCCCTCGCCGTACTCGTTCGTGCCGTCGAGTGGGTCGACGATCCACACGCGGTCGCTGGAGAGCCGCTTGCGGTCGTCGGAACCCTCCTCCGAGAGCACCGCGTCGGCCGGCCTCGTGCTGCGGAGCGCGTCCATGAGGAAGTGGTGACCGAGCATGTCGCCGGAGTCGCACAGCTGCCAGTGCGTCGTTCCCCGCTCGATCAACTGGTCGCGGTGTTCCACGAGCAGCTGTCCTGCCGTGCGCGCCAGCTGCGTGGCGAGCTGGTGGTCGTCGAGGGACGACCACTCGGCCGGGATGTCGTGGCTCACTGTTGACCGCGAACCATTGCGAGTGCATCGCGGACGAGCGCGCGGGCTTCCTCTTCGCTCGCGCCCTGCGACACGAGGAGCTGCACTCGTTGTTCAATCCGCTCCGCGATGGCGTCGTCGAACACGTCGATCCGCGGGCGCTGTGACGTCGCGGTCACCGCAATCAGGATGAGCGCGGCAATCGCCGTGACCATGCCGATGCTCAGCACCCATCCGGCGTTGTTCCCGTTGACGGACGTGACGATGATCCCTGCGATGCCGGCCACGAAGATGACCGCGCACACCGGGCGGAGGATTCGTGCGGCGACCATGGTCAGCGGGCCAGCGGCTTGTACTTGATGCGGTGCGGCTGCTCGGCGGCCGAACCCAGTTCCTTGCGGCGCCAGGCCTCGTACTCACTGAAGTTGCCCTCGAACCAGCGCACCTGGCTGTCACCCTCGAACGCGAGAACGTGCGTGGCGATGCGGTCGAGGAACCAGCGGTCGTGGCTGATGACCACTGCGCAGCCCGGGAACTGCTCGAGCGCGTCCTCGAGGGCGCGGAGCGTGTCCACGTCCAGGTCGTTCGTCGGTTCGTCGAGGAGCAGCAGGTTGCCGCCGCGCTTCAGCAGCTTGGCCAGGTGGACGCGGTTGCGCTCGCCGCCGGAGAGGTCGCCGACCAGCTTCTGCTGGTCGCTTCCCTTGAAGTTGAACGATGCGACATAGGCGCGACCGTGGATCTCGCGGCCACCGACCTTCATGTGCTCGACGCCGTCGGTGATCTCCTCGTAGACCGTCTTCTTCGGGTCGAGGTCGTCGCGGTTCTGGTCGACATAGCTCATCTGCACGGTGTCGCCGATGGTGATGGTGCCCGCGTCGGGCGCCTCCTGCCCGGCGAGCATGCGGAACAGTGTCGTCTTGCCCGCGCCGTTGGCACCGATGATGCCGAC
>JBEGQK010000176.1:0-5794 GCA_041180985.1 Actinomycetota bacterium | reverse complement strand
AGAACGCGGGACGGTCGAACAACGCCGTTGCGAGCACGTGGAGCGTGTAGAACCACCCGCGGGTCTGGCCGATGTACTCCACGATGAAGTCGCCGGGATAGTGACTCTCGAACCACTCGCGGTTCTCGAACGGGTAGTGCACCTGGGCGAACGGCATGGAGCCGCTCTCGAACCAGCAGTCGAGCACCTCGGGCACGCGGCGCATCATGGACCCGCCGGTCGGGTCATCAGGGTTCGGCCGCACGAGTTCGTCCACGAAGGGGCGGTGGAGATCAACGACGTCCACACCGAAGTCGCGGGCGATCTCCTCGTAACTGCCGTACACGTCGATGCGGGGGAACTCGGGGTTGTCGCTCTTCCACACGGGGATCGGGGAACCCCAGAACCGGTTGCGGCTGATCGCCCAGTCGCGGGCATTGCCGATCCATTTGCCGAAGCTGCCTTCCTTCAGGTGGTCGGGCACCCAGGTGATCTGGTCGTTCAGCTCCACCATGCGGTCGCGGAACGCCGTGACCTTCACGAACCACGACGAGACGGCGCGGTAGACCAGGGGCTCGGCGCAACGCCAGCAGTGCGGGTAGCTGTGGTTGTACGAGTCGTGACGCACGACGATGCCCGACTCCTTCAGCGTCTTGATGACATCGGGATTGGCGTCGAACACGTGACGGCCCGCCCACGGGGTGATCTCCGCGGTGTACCGGCCGTGCTCGTCCATCGGGCAGACGGTGGGGATGCCGGCTGCGTTGCAGGCGTTCTGGTCGTCCTCGCCGAAGCCCGGTGCCATGTGCACCACACCCGTGCCGTCCTCAGTGGTCACGAAATCGGCACCCAGCACGCGGAACGCGTTCGGTGTGTCGGCGAGGAACGGGAACATCGGCGTGTACGACCGTCCGACAAGGTCACTTCCCTTGACCGTGCCGATTCTCTCGGCCCCGTCGAGTTCCTTCTCGTAGGAACCGACGCGAGCCTCGGCGAGAACGTAGGTGTGGCCGTCGGTGTGACGCAGCAGCGCGTAGTCGACCTCGGGACCGACCGCCAGCGCGAGGTTCGACGGCAGCGTCCACGGTGTCGTCGTCCACGCGAGGATCCGCTCGCCGGTCTCGAGCGTGAACCACACCGTGAGGGCCGGGTCCTGGCGGTCGCGGTAGACGTCGTCCATGCGCGTCTCGGTGTTCGACAACGGCGTCTCGCAGCGCCAGCAGTACGCGAGCACGCGGAATCCCTCGTACACGAGCCCCTTGTCCCAGAGAGTCTTGAACGCCCACATGACACTCTCCATGTAGGACGGATCGAGGGTCTTGTAGTCATTGTCGAAATCCACCCAGCGCGCCTGGCGCGTGACATAACGACGCCACTCGTCCGTGTACCGCAGCACGCTCGTGCGACAGGCCTCGTTGAACTTGTCGATGCCGAACGCCGTGATCTCCGGGTGGCCCGAGATGCCGAGTTCCTTCTCCGCCTCCACCTCTGCGGGCAGACCGTGGCAGTCCCATCCGAAACGGCGGTCCACGCGCTTGCCGCGCATGGTCTGGAACCGCGGGACGACGTCCTTCACGAACCCCGTCAACAAGTGGCCGTAGTGCGGCAGACCGTTGGCGAACGGGGGCCCGTCGTAGAACACGAATTCGTTGTCGCCGTTTGTCCCCGCAGACCGCTGCGCGATGCTGCGCTCGAACGTGCCGTCGGCCGCCCAACGGGCAAGGACGGTTTCCTCCAGGGCCGGAAAGTTCGGCTGCGGGTCAACCTGGGGGTACGGCACGCGTCAAGGCTAGGGGCTGGGCGGAGTTCAGCACCCGAGGAGCCGCGGCACCACGAGCTGGATGGCCAGCAGCACCACGAGCGGCGTGAAATCAAGCGGACCCGTCGCGGGCATCACCCTGCGGACGGGTGCGAACACCGGCTCGGTGACCCGGTACAGGAACGACACGATCGGCGCGAAGGGACTGGACGGCGAGATCGGGAAGAAAGTGGAGATGGCGCGCAGGACGATGATGACCGCATAGAGGTCGACGAGTTGGCAGACGAGATCCATGGGGTGAATCAGTAGCGGGCGTCGGAGGAGCCGCCGGGCTTCAGCAAGAAGACGCCGGTGCCGACCTTCTCCATGGTGCCGCCGAGCGCGTAACAGAGTCCGCTCGCGAAGTCGATGATGCGCCGCGACATGCCGGGGTCGATGTCCTCGAGGTTCACAATGACCGGCACACCCTCGCGGAAGCAGTCACCGATCTCCTGCGCCTGGTTGAAGTTGCTCGGACGGACCGTGACCGTCTCGCCACCTGCCGCGACCGGTCGCACGGTCGGTGTGGAGCGGGCGGTGCCGATGGGACGCACCTGCAGGCCGGAGTCATCGGGACGCCGCGAGGCACCGGTGTCGTCGACGCGCGGTCGCGGGGCGGGACGACTGATCTCGGACGAGTACTCCGGTTCGATTGACGGCACCGAGCGGGGGCCACGCGTCGGACGTTCGTACTCCATCGACATGTCGTAATCGTCGTACGCGTCTTCCCCACTGAGGCCGAGGTAATCCATGGCACGGCGGAAAAACGACATGCCCAGAGGGTAATGCAGCCGTGGCCCACGATGTGGGACATCCGTCGTCAGTTGCGACGGGCCCCGAAGATGGCACTGCCGATGCGCACCATGGTGGAGCCGCACGCGACGGCGGTCTCGAAGTCGTCCGACATCCCCATGGAACAGACCTCCAGGGCGGACTCGTCGCACAGCCGTCGCAGGAGCCCGAACGCGCGCTCCTGCTCGGTGATCGATCCCCCCGTCGGGCCGATGGTCATCAGTCCCCTCACCCGCACCCCGGCTGATTCCGCCACCGAACGCAGGTCATCCACCTCCGCGGGACGACAACCTGATTTCGAGGACTCACCGGTGGTGTTCACCTGCAGGAGGACGTCGGCGCACCCGCCGCCCGCCGCCCGCTTGCCGATCTCGGTGATCACACTGGCCCTGTCGACCGCACCCCAGAGACTCACGGAATGGTCGATCCTGCGAACCTTGTTCGACTGCACCGCACCGATCATGTGCAACGGACCGGGCGGTTGGCGACCGTTCAGCTTCTCGACGATCTCCTGCACGTAGTTCTCCCCGACCGCATCGCATCCCGCGTCAATCGCGAGCTGCATCGCCGAGAACGGGTGCGTCTTCGTGACAGCGACGAGGGCGACATCGCGACCGCCGGCAACCGTGATCATCTCGCGGATGCGACGGACGTTGTCCGACACGCGTGCGGCGTCGGCCGCCATGGCGTTACTACTTCAGGAACGACGGGACGTCGAAGTCGTCGTCATCGTCACCGTTGAACGGGTCACCGTCGGAGAAGATGTCGCGAACCGGCGCCGGTGCCGGGCGGGGGTCGGAAGTCCGTGACGACTGCGCACTCGGGCGCGATGTCGCGAAGGAGTTGGCGGTGGGTCCGTCCCAGCGCTCGAACCCGGCCGCGATGACCGTGACCTGTATCTCGTCCCCGAGCTCGTCGTTGATGACCGTGCCGAAGATGATGTTCGCGTCCTGGTGGGCCACGCCGTGCACGATCTCGGCGGCTGCATTGACCTCGAAAAGACCCATGCTGGACGGGCCGGTGATGTTGAGCAGGACTCCTCGTGCACCGTCGATTGCGGCCTCCAGCATGGGGCTGGAGATGGCGGCCTTGGCTGCGGTCACCGCGCGGTTGTCGCCCGTTGCCTGGCCGACACCCATGAGGGCCGAACCGGCACTGGAGAGAATCATCTTCACGTCGGCAAAGTCGGTGTTGATGAGTCCCGGCGTGGTGATGAGGTTCGTGATGCCGGCAACGCCGGCGAGCAGGACCTCGTCGGCGTACTTGAACGCGTTGACGAGAGACGTCTTCTCGTTCGAGACCGTGAGCAGGCGGTCGTTCGGGATGACGATGAGCGTGTCGACCTTTTCCTTCAGCCGCTGGATCCCGTTGTCGGCCTGCACGGCGCGACGGCGTCCCTCGAACTGGAACGGGCGCGTGACGACACCGATGGTGAGTGCGCCGAGCGCCTTCGAGATCTCCGCGATGACGGGTGCGGCGCCGGTGCCGGTGCCGCCACCCTCGCCGGCGGTGATGAACACCATGTCGGCACCCTGGATGATCTCCTCGATCTCGTCGCGGTGGGCCTCTGCCGCTGCACGGCCGATCTCCGGGTCCGAACCTGCACCGAGACCGCGCGTGAGGTCGCGGCCGATGTCGAGCTTCACGTCAGCGTCGCTCATGAGGAGCGCCTGTGCATCGGTGTTGACGGCGACGAATTCGACGCCCCGCAGGCCGGCATCGATCATGCGGTTGACGGCGTTGACACCGCCGCCACCGACGCCGATGACCTTGATGACTGCGAGATAGTTCTGTGGTGCTCCGGCCATTGGCCCATACCTTCCGCTCAGATGCGTAGTTAGATGTTCAATGGTCGCACAGATTGCATCGGTTTTGTGGCAATTCGGGCCCGACGACCCCGAAAACCACGGTCTCAGCGGCTGAGAACCGTGGGATCGCCCGCCGACACATCGATGACCGCGATCGTCTTCGGGTCCTGTCGGCGGAGGAGCACGATGACGGCAACGAGCTTGTTCTGCAGGTCGGCGGGTGTGCCGAATCGAATGAGGGTGTCACCCTTCAGGACCATCGACAGCTCGCCCGCAGGGCTGAGGTCGAGGGCCGCGACTTTCGGCCTGATCTCGTCGGGCAGGGCGAGCACCAGCTGTGCGGCCGCACGGTAGGCGTCGTCGGCGGTCTCGCCGGCCTTCACCGACGGGCCCGTCCCCTTGACCTGGAGGTACTTCGTGGGGAACCCGTCGAGCACGTCGATGACATGGCCGCGTGCATCCACCATCCGCGCCTTGTTGTCGGTGCCCACGTACCAGACCACCGGCACCCGTTCGGAAATCTCCACAACCACGCTCGACGGGAAATGCGTCGTGATGCGCACGTCTGCGACCCACGGGTCGGCGAGCAGGACGGAGCGGGCGTGCGACGTGTCGGCGGTGAAGATCGACGTTCCCTTCAGGATCTTGCGCACCCTCTCGATGTTCGGCTTGCCCGTGTAGACGTTGCCCTCGAACTTCAACGATCGGACGGCGAACAGCGGTGATGCCATGACGACGATTGTGAACACGAAGAGACCGGCGAGGAGGCCCGCGATCTTCAGCCACCTGACCCGCTTCAGCCGGTCGCGACGGGCCCACGCCCTGCGTCGTTCCTCGAAGCGGGGGTCGACATCCGTGGAACGGTCGGCGATGTCTGGCTCCTCGTCGATCACGATGAGCGGGTCTCCGTAGTTGACAGGTGCTGAAGGGTCGACGGATTTCTGGCGGAAGGGCAGGACCTGCGCATCGTCCTCGGGTCCGGTCGTCGTTTCGGTGGGCGCGGTGCCTATCGACTCGTCGACAATCTCGACCACCTCGACGAAGGTGGTCACGGTCTCGCCGTGACCGTCCCCTGCCTCGACGACGGTGACATCGGCCTGCTCCGGGTCACCCCCGAACAGGCGTGACAGCTCGTCGAGGACCTCCGGGGAGACCTTGCCGATGTCGATCGGCTTGTCGCTGCCGGGCCCGAAGGGGGTCGCGCCGTCGTCGCTCATGATCGCTCCCCCAGGCGCCGGGAGATGTCCGAACGTGCTGCACGGACGTCGACCGACTCATGGGACGAATCTGCGAACCGGGCGATGACCGCATCGGTGAACCCCACGAGCCTCACCTCGCTGAGCAGCGTGATTCCCGTTCTCCCGCGCACCTCGTCCTGCACGAGGGTCATCAGACCGATGATGTCGGATGCGGTTGC
>JBEGQK010000175.1:0-5096 GCA_041180985.1 Actinomycetota bacterium | reverse complement strand
CCGGGCTTCACGTGCGCCGCGCCGATGCTGCGCGCGATGCCCGTGGCCGACACGATGATGTCGGCGTCTCGGCACACCGAGACGAGATCCTCGGTTCGCGAGTGGGCAAGGGTGACCGTGGCGTCGATGCCCTTCTGCGCCAGCAGGATCGACAACGGAAGACCGACGAGTGTCGAACGGCCGATCACAACGGCGCGCACACCCGACGTGCGGATGCCGTGGTGCTGCAGGAGCCGCAGAACACCGAGCGGCGTGCAACCGACATGACCGGGGACAGAGCGGACCAACCGCCCGAGCGATGCCTCCGTGAGACCGTCGACGTCCTTCTCCACCGGGATCAGCGCGAGGACTCGCTCCGGGTCGAGATGGCCCGGCAGCGGCATCTGCACGAGGATCCCGTGCACAGAAGGGTCAGCGGCGAGCGTCGCAACGGCAGCTTCCACTTCGGCCTGCGAGGCGGTGGCGGGCAGTTCCACACCGACCGAACGGATGCCGATCGACTCCGCAGTGCGGTGCTTGCTGGCAACGTACTTCTGGCTGGGTGTGTCGTCGCCCACCAGCACGGTGGCCAGGCACACCGCCGGATTCCCTGCCGCCGCGATGCGGGACCTGAGCCTCTCGAGGATGGCGTCGCGGACGGGGGCCCCGTCCATGCGCACTGTCTCGATCGCCCTCGAATTCACACCTTCAGCGTAATTGTGGGCCCTTGGTTGCCACCCCGAGGACGGTGAAGAATCACCTAAATGTCGGTGTTCCCCGGGCGCGCGGGGAGAAACAGCCATGCGCACACCGCACCGAACAAGGCCATACCGGCGGCCACCAATGTGGCGTTGCCGAATCCCCTCATGAACGCGTCGCTCACTGCCTTCTGGATGACGGGTTGAGCAGTCGCAGGCGAACGACCGACCACCGCGTACGCCGCGCCGACCGATTCGCGGGCCATGTCGAACACGCCTGCGGGCAGTGCCTTGACGAGCCCGGGGATGGCCTCGAACCTCGACGTGATCGCCGGCGTCCACAAAGAGACGAAGACCGAACCGACGACTGCGACACCGAGCGTTCCGCCGACCTCGCGGCTCACGTCGTTCACCGCGGACCCGACGCCCGCCTTGTCCTTCGGCAGTGATCCCATCACCGCGTCCGTCGCCGGCGACGTCACGAGCGACAGACCGTTCGCCATGAAGACCATGGAGATGATGACCGGGCCCCAGTACGCGCTGTCGGCGTTGACCTGGCTGACGATGGCGAACCCGATCGACATGTTGAGCAACCCGAGCGTCACCACGCGCTTGGTGCCGAACTTGAGAGCGGCGCGGGCGGCGAACGGTGCGGTGACACCGGCACCCACGGCGAACGGGAGCGTGTGCAGGCCGGCGCTGAGCGTGTCGTACCCGCGCACGAACTGGAAGTACTGCGTGACGAGGAACGTGAACCCGAACAGGCAGAAGAACGCGATTCCGATGCTTCCCGTCGCGGCGCTGAAGCGCGCGTTGCGGAAGAAGCTCACGTCGAGCAACGGTTCGTCCCTCGACAGTTCCCAGCGTACGAACACGAACAAGGCGACGACCGCAACGGCAAAACCCACATTTGACGACGCGGATCCCCATCCCCAGTGCGGTGATTCGATGACGGTGTAGACGAGCGTCGCGACGGCGACGACGGAAAGGACGATGCCCACCACGTCGATTCGGTGAGCGCCGGGATCACGCGATGTCGGGATCAGGAACGCGCCGAACGCAAGCGCGATGACGACGATCGGCAGGTTGACGAGGAACACAGAGCCCCACCAGAAGTGCTCCAGCAGGAACCCGCCCGCGAGCGGACCGAATGCGACGGCCATGCCCGAGACCGCGGACCAGATGCCGATCGCCTTCGCGCGCTCGACCGGGTCGACAAAGAGGTTCGTGATCATCGCGAGCGTCGCGGGGAACACGAGTGCCGCGCCGACTCCCATGGCACCGCGCCAGAAGATCAACTCACCCGTCGTGTCGGAGAACGCACCGATGGTGCTGCAGACGGCGAACACCGCGAGGCCGATCTGGAGGGCGCCCTTGCGGCCGAACCTGTCACCGAGACCGCCGCCCGCCAGCAGCAGGCCGGCAAACACCAGGCTGTAGCTGTCGACGATCCACTGGAGCCCGGTGGTGGACGCGTTGAGCTCGCGCTGAAGAGTGGGCAACGCCACGTTCACGATGAGGTTGTCGACGACGACGAGAAAGACGCTGAGGTTGAGCACGACCAGCACCCACCAGCGGCGTGCGTAGGCCTTGTCCATGGAGGTATTCATACTTGACACTGTCTAGTATGATTCGTAGACAATGTCAAGTTGTACGGTAAAGACCATGACGCCGCCGAAATCGCACGAACATCCGGATGTCAAGCGCCTCGTTCTCGACGCTGCCATCGAGATCATCGCCGTCGACGGCCCGGATGCCCTCTCGATGCGTGAAGTCGCGCGCCGGGCCGACATCAGCCACCAGGCGCCGTACCACCACTTCACGGACAGGGCCGGGATCCTGGCGGTGATCTCCGAGGAGGGATTCCGCGCCTTCGCGGCGGAGTTCCGCACGACACTCTCGTCGTCATCAAGCCCGCTGACCGACTGCCTGCGCACGTACGTGCGGTTCGCCATGGAGCACAAGGGGCACTTCAGGGTCATGTTCCGCTCCGACATCTGTGGCGTGGAAACACATGAACCCACACGGGCCGCCGCGGACGAGGCGTTCCTCGCGCTCCTCGACTTCGCGGCTCTGGTGAACCCCGCGGCCGCGCAGGGTCCCGACGCGATCGCTCTTCCCGCGCTGCTGTGGTCCCAGGCGCACGGTCTTGCGACACTTCTGATCGACGGGCCGCTGCGGAACAAACTGCCCCCGGAGCTCACGGTTGACGCACTGGTGGATTCGGTGGCGGCGTTGGTCGCCCGCTCGATGGACACGTCGGCAGCCGCCCACTGACCCCGTTTCTGCTGGCGGACATAAATCCCGACCAACTTTGTCGGAATTAGGGAAAGTGCCCCTATCCTGCCCTCCACCAACCTTTGACCAAGGAGAGAACCATGAGCGTTCGTTTGGGCGACGAAGCCCCCAACTTCACAGCAGACACCACCCAGGGCACCATCAACTTCCACGAGTGGCTCGGCGACTCGTGGGGCGTGCTCTTCAGCCACCCGAAGGACTTCACGCCGGTGTGCACCACCGAGCTCGGATACGTGGCGCGCATCAAGCCCGAGTTCGACAAGCGCAACGTCAAGGTCATCGGCCTCTCGGTCGATCCCGTCGACTCGCACGTCAAGTGGGAAGCAGACATCGCTGAGACCCAGGGCACCCCGGTGAACTTCCCGATGATCGGCGATGCCGACAAGAAGGTCTCGGGCCTCTACGACATGATCCACCCGAACGCGAGCGACACGATGACCGTGCGCTCCGTCTACATCATCGGACCGGACAAGAAGGTCAAGCTGTCGATCACCTACCCCGCCTCGACCGGCCGCAACTTCGAGGAGATCCTCCGCGTCATCGACTCGCTGCAGCTCACCGCCAAGTTCAAGGTGGCGACACCGGCGAACTGGACCGACGGTCAGGACGTCATCATCGGTGCCGCAGTCACCGACGAAGAGGCAAAGGCACTGTTCCCGCAGGGGTGGAAGACGGTGAAGCCGTACCTGCGCGTCCTTCCGCAGCCGAACAAGTAAACGGGAAGTGACGTTCGTCCCGCGGGACGAACAACAACGTGACATGGCCGGATTGCCCCTGGAATAAGGGCAATCCGGCCATGTTGTATGTGGGGAACAACGAGCCCCTCGGCAGACTGGACACCATGAATCCCCCCACCCTCACGGTTGCAGCAGAAGCGCGCAACGCCTCGAAGATCTACGGCTCGGGCGACAGCGAAGTCCGCGCACTCGACGACGTCTCCGTCTCGTTCAACAGCGGCGAGTTCACAGCAATCATGGGGCCGAGCGGCTCGGGCAAGTCCACCCTCATGCACTGCATCGCGGGTCTCGACGAGCTCACCAAGGGTTCGGCAATCATCGACGACGTCGATCTCTCCGGTCTCAGCGACAGGGAACTCACCACTCTGCGCCGCGAGAAGATCGGATTCATCTTCCAGTCGTTCAACCTGGTGCCCACCCTCACCGCCGACGAAAACATCCGCCTTCCGCTGCTCCTCGGTGGACAGGACGGCGATGCCGAATGGATCGCGAAGGTCATCGAGACGGTGCACCTGAATGACCGCCTGACGCACAGGCCGAGCGAGCTCTCGGGCGGCCAGCAACAGCGCGTCGCTGTCGCCCGCGCGCTTGCGTCGCAGCCTCGGATCATCTTCGCCGACGAGCCGACGGGCAACCTCGACTCCACCACCGGAACAGAGATCCTGCGCTTCATGAAGATGGCAGTGAAGGACCTCGGCCAGACCATCGTGATGGTCACCCACGACCCGGTGGCTGCCAGCTACGCCGACCGCATCATCTTCCTGGCCGACGGCAAGATCGTGGACGAGATGCGCGAGCCCACGCCGGAGCGCGTGCTCGACCGCATGAAGAGCCTCGGCAACTGACCGCATGTTCCGCGTCGCCCTGAAGAGCATCCTCGGCCGCAAGGCCCGCCTGGTGCTCACCTCCCTCGCCGTCATCCTCGGCACCGCGTTCCTCGCGGGCACGTCCGTGTTCTCGGCCACTCTCAACCGCACGTTCAACAACCTTTTCGAGGACGTGTTCAAGAACGTCGACGCGTACGTGCGTTCCTCGCAGGTCATCGAAGGAGAGTTCGGCACCGAGGAACGCCAGCGCATCCCGGTCACGCTCGTTGATTCCGTGAAGAAGGTGCCGGGCGTTGCCGATGCGCTCGGCGACATCCAGGCCTTCGCGCGCATCACCGGCAAGGACGGAAAGCCCCTCGGTTCCGAGGGCAACGGGCCGCCCACGTTCGGTGGTGTCGGCAAGGACTTCAAGGGCGCACTGTGGACCGTCACGGAGGGTCGTTGGCCGACGAAGTCCACCGAGGCTGCGCTCGATGAGGCATCCGCCAAGAAGGGCAAGTACGTGCTCGGCGACACCGTGAAGGTGTCGGCACAGGGTGGCAGCCGTGACTTCACTC
>JBEGQK010000174.1:0-3021 GCA_041180985.1 Actinomycetota bacterium | reverse complement strand
CCGAGGCGTTCTGGACCGCCCCGCGAGAGTGGCGCTACGGCGCCTTCAAGACGCTCCGCGACGAATCCCCCTTCCAGTTCTTCAAGGAGTTCGTCCCCGAAGACTCCCTATTCCCCGCCGGTCCCGGCTACCGCGCCCTCACGCGCCACGACGACATCTGGCACGTCAGCCGCAACCCGCAGCTCTTCTGCAGCGGCAATGGCTCCAACATCGGCGACCTGCCGGTGGAGATCAACGAGTTCTTCGGCTCCATGATCAACATGGACGACCCGAAGCACTTCCGCCTCCGCTCCATCGTCTCGAAGGGCTTCACCCCGAAGGAGATCACGGCACTCGAGGAGTCCGTGCGCGTGCGCTCCAAGGCCGTCATTGACCGCATGTTCGAGCGTTTCCCCGAGCGCGAGTGCGACTTCGTGCACGAGGTGGCGGCCCTCATGCCGCTGCAGATCATCTGCGACATGATGGGCATACCCGAGTCCGACGAGGAGATGATCTTCAACTGGACGAACACCATCCTCGGTGTCGGAGACCCCGAGTTCGTCGGATCGTTCGACGACCTCGTGCGCGTCGGTGGCGAGATCTTCAGCTACGCGCTCGCACTCGGCGAGGAGCGGAAGAAGAACCCGAAGTCCGACATTGCCTCCGTGATGATGAGTGCAGAGGTCGACGGTGAGCGTCTCACCGCGCAGGAGTTCGGATCCTTCTTCATCCTGCTCGTGGTTGCCGGCAACGAGACCACCCGCACCGCCATCGCACACGGCATGCGCGAGCTCACCCTGAACCGCGACCAGCGCGAGACGTGGTTCAACGACTTCGAGACGCACACCAAGACCGCTGTCGAGGAGATCGTGCGCTACGCGACGCCGGTGATCCACTTCCGCCGCACCGCCACGCAGGACACCGAGATCAACGGCCAGCCCATCAAAGAGGGCGAGAAGGTCGTGATGTTCTACCAGTCGGGCAACCGTGACGAGCGCGTGTTCGACAACGCCGACAAGTTCGACATCACCCGCTCGGTGCTGCCGGCGCAGGTCGGTTTCGGCGCCGGCGGGCCGCACTTCTGCCTGGGTGCGAACCTCGCCCGCCGCGAGATCGGCGTGATGTTCGACGAGATCCGCCGGCGCGTGCCGAACCTCGAGATCGTGGGCGAACCCGCCTACCTGCAGAGCAGCTTCATCAACGGCATCAAGCGCATGCGCTGCGCCTGGTGACGGGTCGCTACTCGGCGACCATCCTGATGTCTGCGACCACGGCTGCATGGTCGCTCGGCTGCACACCACCGACCGGGTCGATGCCCACCAGCCAGATGCGGCTCGGGTTGCCGATCGGGCGCGGGCGCGGCCAACTGACGAACAGGTAATCCAGCCTGCGGTTCGGCCACGTCGAGTCCGCGATGTACGGGTTGTCGCGGCGCCACGTCATGCCGTCGCCCTCGCCCGCCACTTCCCACAAGTCGGTGAAGACGAGTCCGGGAACGGCGGGTTCGCGGCGGCCGGTGAGCATGCGGATCTCGTCACTGTCGGGCACCGCGTTGAAGTCACCGGCCATGATGACCGGCGTCTCCACCTCGGGGTCCTCGCGCAGCGAGTCAACGATCGCGCTCAGTGCCTCGCATTGCGCCATGCGCGTGGCCGACTGGTCGAACTTGTAGTCGAGGTGCGTGCAGACGGTCCACCAGCGGCCGTACGGCGTGTCGAGCTGGGCGACGACGGCGCGGCGGTAACTGGGTGCGCCGGTGACGTCGGGGAGACGGTGCACGGCCCACCGGATGATCGGCCAGCGCGAGAGGATGGCGTTGCCGAGGCTGACGCCCTCGTCGTACCACGGGCCCTCGGTGCGGGCCACGTACATGTTGAGCTCCTCGGCGAGCCAGTCGGCCTGGTCGAGTCCACCCTCCTGCGCCCAGACTTCCTGCAGGAAGATGACGTCGGCATTCTGCTCGCGCAGGGTGGAGAGAATGGCGGGCTGACGGTCCCTCCAGGGACCGAACTGCCACCACACGTTCCACGTGAGCACCCGAGCTTCCATTGCGGGAACGCTACGGCGCGACGGGACCTATCCCAAGAAGTCCAGCATCGCCGAGGCGATCAGCTGCGGCTGTTCGGGCAGCATGGCGTGCCCGGCACCCTCGATCTCCACCAGACGGGCATGGGGAGCGGACTCTGCGACGTATCGCCGTCCGTTCCCGGGCGGGGCGATGGCGTCCTGCAGGGCCTGGACGACGAGGACTCGCCCCACCGAGGCGGACCACCAGTCGTCGCGGGGCGTCGAGGTCACTGCCGCGCGCTGGTAGCGGAACACTTCCGGCATCCATCCGTCCCGCCACACGGACGGGTCGTTCCCGTCGGCGAAGAAGGCGGTCTTCACGTGCGCCAGGTGCTCGTGTTCCGCAAGCGACGGGTCGAAGCATTTCCAGAGTGCGGCAAATACGTGCTCAGGGGGTTCGACGAGACCGCCGGCGGCGAGAAGCGTCAGTGACTCGACCCGGTCGTTGAAGTCAGCGGTGATCGTCCGCGACAGCCTGTTGCCGAACGCATGACCGACGAGGTGGAAACGGTCGACGCCCAGCGCATCGAGCCGGGCAATCGTGTCGGCCGCAAGGTCGTGCAGCGTCGGCGACCCGTCCCACGACGGCCGTGGTTCCATGAGCACGGGTTCGTACCCTGCGCCGGTGAGTGCAGGGACGATGGGATCGAAGTCCGTTGCGGGCCGCCCGAGGGACGGCACCAGCACGATCGTGCGCACTACGTCGGTCATCTCGCTGCGTCCTGCGGCTGGAAGTTCAGGACGCGAGGTACGGCTTCTCGCCGGTGGTCGTCACGCGCCAGCCTTCGCGCTTCTCCGGGAAATAGTCCCAGCACGCGTGGTGCTGGACGACGCGGTTGTCCCAGAACGTGACCGTGTTCGGCTCCCACCGCACGCGGCACTGGAACTCGACGCCGAACGCGATGCGGTCGAAGATCATCTTGAGGAGTGCGTCGCTCTCCCACTCCTCCATGTCCCAGATGCGGTCGGTGAAGC
>JBEGQK010000173.1:0-3585 GCA_041180985.1 Actinomycetota bacterium | reverse complement strand
CGTCATCCAGAAGGTGGAAGAGGTGCGCTGGGTCGAAGTGGACGAACTGGACGCGAACGACCGCGGCGGCGGATTCGGCCACAGCGGCCGCTGAGGCCACTTACCTGCGCGGCAGGCGGATGGAGAGGACTCCCTCCGCGGTGAGTCTCTCGATCTCGGCGGAGCTCATGCCGGTGTAGGCAGCGACGACTTCCGCGTTGTCCTCGCCGCGGTACTTCGACTGGCCACGGATGGACGTGTCCGATGCGGAGAACACCCACGGCGAGTTCGGGATGCGGAACGTGCCGCCGTTGCGGTCGTCGACTTCCGCTGTCACCTTGCGGTCGTGACCCCAGTCGGTGTCCACCAGTTCGGGCATCGTGCGCAGCACACCGAAGGCAAGACCGGCACGGTCGCACTCAGCCTCCATCGCGGCTGCATCGGGGAACGACGCTGCCCACTGGCGGATGATGTCGAGCAGCGCGCCGATGTTCTTCTTGCGCGAAGCGACGTCGACGAAGCGCGGGTCTTCCACGAGGTCGGGCCGGCGAAGAGCATCCACGAACATGTTGAACGTGCCCGCTTCGGCGGGGTGACCACTGATGAGGACATCGCGCCCGTCGCCCACGGTGAGGATCGGGTAGTCACCCGGCTGGAACGAGCGGATCACGTTGTCGCTGACCTCGCCCTCGAACAGTTCGCTCTGCGTGTGCTCGTTCACGTACAGCATCGTCTGAGCCATCGAGACGTCGATGCGCTGTCCCTCGTTCGTGCGCGTGCGCTGGAAGAGCGCGGCGAGGATTCCCGCGGCCGTCTCCATGCCGGTGTACACGTCTCCGTGGCTGTGGGGATCGTTGCCGAGGTGGCCGCCGTGTGCGCGCGACTGGATGCCGGTCATTCCCGTCTCGGCGTTGATGACGCTCGCGTACGCGCGCCTGTGCGTCCACGGACCGGTGTTGCCGTAGCCGCTGATGGACGCGTAGATGAGGCGCGGGTTGACGGCGCGCAGGTCCTCCCACCCGAGACCGAGCTTGTCCATGACGCCGCCCCGGTAGTTCTCCACGAGGACGTCGCACTGCTCGACGATCTTCTTGATGATCGCGATGGCTTCGGGTTTCTTCAAGTCGAGAGAGATGTTCAGTTTCCCAATGTTCTGTTGCGTGAAGTAGGTCGACACCGAGCCGACACGCGGGTAAGCGAACCGTGTGAGGTCACCGTCCGGCGGCTCCACCTTGATGACCTCGGCGCCGAGATCGCACAGCATGCGTGTGCAGTGCGGGCCCGAGAGGACACGCGTGAAGTCGATGACACTGATCCCGTCGAGCGGACGCGACTGCGCCGGATTGTGCATTGATGTACTCACGGTGATGTGAACCGTACCCAACATCGGCCATCCGTGACCAAGCCGTGCCCGCATGCCGTATCAATACGGGCAGATGTCGGTGTGCGGGCGACTGCACGGTGGAGGAGGCAACAATGCCGAACGGGAACTTCGTGGTGGTGGCGCTGACGACACGTGATGCGCGCGTCTGGTCGGCAGGGGTCGCACCGGGTGCGAAGCCGGAGATGTTCAGGGCGCTCGGCACGCATGCCGACCACAAACATGTTCGCGCTGCGCAGGGCGCCCATCTTCACCACCGCAAGATCGACGACCCCGTCTTCTTCGGGGCGGTCGCGGATGCGATCTCGGGTGCGGGCTCGATCCTTCTGATGGGACACGGGAAGGGCAAGGCGAACGCCATGCTCAGCTTCGTCCAGTACCTGGAGCGCAAGCGCCCGCTGATTGCCGCAAAGGTCGACGGTGCCGTGGACCAGGACCTTGAATCCATGACGGAGGGCCAGGTGCTGGCCGCCGCACGCGAATGGCACGAGCACCATGTCGCCATGAGCTGAGTATCCCCGACCCTCCCAGGGCATAGCCTGCGCGTGTGAACAAGTTCCTTCGCGCGGCTGTCGCCGCAGTCATCCCGGTCGCACCTTTGGTCTGCGTGGCCGCCGCCGCGTCAGCGTCATCCGCCACCGAGTTCACGGTCGGTTACGGGGGCCCCGGCTTCGACGGCTCGGTGGTGGTGCAGTCGCTGCCGGACGCAAGCGTCATCGCGGTCACCAAGCACGGCTTCGGGCCGGGCGGCAGCACCAGCATCAGGCGCATTGGTGTCGACGGCAGCACGGCGTGGGTCACGACCCTTGTCGATGGTGCCGACAACGGCTTCTACGGCGCCGAGTACATGGGTGCGGCATTGCTCGACCACGACACGGTCCTGGTGGCCGGGTACGCGGACCCGGCCGGTGTGCCGAACGGACATTTCGACATCGTCCTGCTCGCGGTGAAGGCCGACGGCCGTGTGTCCACGGTCGACACGTGGGGTGGCCCGGGTTCCGACTTCGGCCGGGAGATCGACGTGTGCGCGGACGGTTCGTTCTACGTGGGCGGCGGTTCGTGGGATGCGTCCGCTTCACCCGCCGAGACCGATGCGATCGGCATGGCGGACATCTTCGTCACGCGATTCGGTGCCGACATGACGCGGCAGTGGACGCGTGCGATTGGTTCCACCAACAACGACAACCTGTACGGGCTGAACTGCCGTGCCGACGACAGTGTGGACCTGAACGCATGGGCCGCAGGTTCGGTCAACGGCCAGGGCAGCAACGCCCATTACAACTTCTTCACGGCCCGGATGGATGCGTCGGGAAACACCGTTCGCACGATCGTGTCGGACCTGGACCCGGGAGAGTGGAACCCGCAGGGTGGTGCGTACGCGCCCGACGGCAGTTACTACGTGGTGGGCGAATCGAACTCCTACTACCCGGGACTGCCGTGCACGGAGCGTGCCCTCGGGGGCTCGTTCGTCTCTCACTACTCAGAGGACGGTGTCCTGCTGTGGCGCTCGATTCTTGCGTGCGCGAACGTGAACCGGAAGATCGCTGTGGGTGCGAGCGGCGACCTCTTCGTTCTCGGTGGGACGGACCGCAGGGTCGCCGGTCAGCAGAAGTTCGGCGGCAGTGACATCCTGATTCATCGCTATTCGCCGGACGGGACGCGTGTCTCCACCCGCCAGTTCGGCACGGAGATGGATGATGTCGCGACCACGATCAGTCTCGACCCCACCGGTCACCTGTACGCAGGCGGGTATTCGAAGAAGGTCTGGGACGGCCTGTCAGCCGACGATGACTGGGATGCCCGCGTCATGCGGTTCGACGTCGGGGACGTCGTCCCGCCGACCACCTCCACGACCGTGCCGGTTGCCGGGCAGTCTGTGTGCACGGCGTCATCCACCACGATGCTCGCCGACTCCGACGCCGGCAGGCCGATCTGGTTCTACGGCGATGACATCGGAGAGGCCCGGATGGCGGCACTGTGGGACTACGCCAGTTCGCACAACCCGCGTGACTTCGGCAGGGTGATCGGCGCGGACCAGAACTGGTTCGGCGCGTGCAAGTACGCCGGGGTGGGCCTCGGCACGGGATCGGGTTACAGCTGGCATGACCGCAACGTCGTGCTGTGGATGTGGGCCGATGCGGTCGACCTCACCGTTGCACGCCAGAGCATCATGAATCTCATCGACTCGCTGGTGCCGCCCACCACGACCGTTGCTGCACCGGCCA
>JBEGQK010000172.1:0-3195 GCA_041180985.1 Actinomycetota bacterium | reverse complement strand
GTGATCGTGTCGACGCTCGGGTCGAAGTCGAGACGACCCGAGAGCGCGACCGCCATGACGGTGTCGGGGCTGGTCACGAACGAGAGCGTGTTGGCGGAACCGTCCGCACGCTTCGGGAAGTTGCGGTTGAACGAGTTCACGATGCTGTTCGGCTTCGCGGTCTTGTCCGCCGCACGTTCCCACTGGCCGATGCACGGGCCGCATGCGTTGGCGAGCACCGTGGCGCCGATGGCCTCGAGGTCCGCGAGGAGACCGTCGCGCTCGATCGTGGCGCGGATCTGCTCGGACCCGGGTGAGATCAACAGTTCGGTCTTCGCCTTCAGGCCCTTCGCCGCTGCCTGGCGTGCGATGGATGCTGCGCGCGTGATGTCCTCGTACGAGGAGTTCGTGCACGAACCGATGAGGGCGGCCGACACCTCGAGCGGCCAGTCGTTCTCGCGGGCCGCCTTGCCGACGCCCTCGGCACCGATCGGGTGCGCGCGGTCGGGGGAGTGCGGGCCGTTGATGAGGGGCTTCAGCTTCGACAGGTCGATCTCGATGACCTGGTCGTACTGCGCGCCGTCGTCGGGACGCAGGTCTGCTGCCACCTTGTCTGCTGCCGCGGCGATGGCGGCACGACCCGTGGCCTTCAGGTAGGTCGACATGTTGGCGTCGTACCCGAATACCGAGCACGTCGCACCGATCTCGGCACCCATGTTGCAGATGGTGGCCTTGCCCGTTGCCGAGATGCTGTCGGCACCCGGGCCGAAGTACTCGGCGATCGCACCGGTGCCGCCCTCGACGGTGAGCTGGCGTGCGACCTCGAGGATGACGTCCTTCGGGCTGCTCCAGCCGCTGAGCGAACCTGTGAGCTTGATGCCGATGACCTTGGGCCAGCGCACGTTGAAGGGGAAGCCGGTCATGACGTCGACCGCGTCGGCACCACCGACGCCGATGGCGACCATGCCGAGGCCACCCGCGTTCGGGGTGTGGCTGTCGGTGCCGATCATCATGCCGCCCGGGAACGCATAGTTCTCGAGCACGACCTGGTGGATGATGCCGCTACCCGGTCCCCAGAAGCCGATGCCGTACTTCGCGGACACGCTGCGCAGGAAGTCGTACACCTCGCGGTTCACGTCGTTCGCGTCGCGCAGGTCGAGCTTCGCGCCGGTCTTTGCGAGGATGAGGTGGTCGCAGTGCACGGTGGATGGCACCGCGGTCTCGGGCAGGCCGGCCGTCATGAACTGGAGGAGTGCCATCTGTGCGGTGGCGTCCTGCATGGCGACACGGTCGGGGTTGAAGTCGGCGTAGCTGCGGCCGCGCTCCATCTCCTGCGTTGCGGGATCGACCAGGTGGTTGATGAGGATCTTCTCGGCGAGCGTCAGCGGACGACCGAGGCGCTCGCGGCCGGTCTTCACGTTGGCAGTGAGCTTCGAGTACACGGCCTCGACGAGTTCGACGGGGGTTCCAGCAGTTACGGCCATGGAGGGCAGCCTTTCCATCGGCAAATCGGTCAGGACTTGCGTTTTTTCTCTGTGTAGACAACTCTAATACAAGTGCGCACGATCCGTTACCACCAAATCGCCGATGAACTGAGGGCCCGCGTGGCCTCCGGCGAGTACGCGGCAGGACGTTTGTTGCCGAGCGAGTCCGAATTGTCGGGCGAATTCGACGTGAGCCGCGTGACGATCCGCAAGGCGCTCGAGATGCTGCGTGACGAAGGTCTCGTGAACGCACGCCAGGGATTCGGGTGGTTCGTGGCGGGGGAGACCGTGCGCCAGCCACTCGCTCGTCTCGCCACCATCGAGGACCAGATGCGCGCGAGCGGTGTGAAGCCCGAGCGCAGGGTGCTCGAGTTCGCGTTCGAGAAGGCACCGCGTGACGTCGCGAAGTCGCTCGGCACCAACCAGGTGCTGCGCGTGAAGCGTGTCAACCTCGCCGACGGCGAGCCGTTCGCGATCGTCACCGTGTGGTGTGCCGCCGACCTCGGCCAGAACCTGTCTCGTGCCGATGTCGAACGCTCGCCGTTCTATGAGCTACTCGACGTGCCGTTGAGCGGCGCCACGCAGACGATCGGCGCGGACGCGGCGACTGCCGACGAGGCAAAGCTGCTGAAGGTGCCTTCCGGCTCGCCGGTGCTGCGATGCACGCGGACAACCACCGAAACGGGTGGCGCCGTCGTTCTCGTCAGTCACCACGTGTTCCCCGCGCACCGAACGGAGTTCGTGGTGGACCTGCCGTTCGCGGACCAGTCGATCGCGCCGAGCGGCCTCCGCCTGGTGGAGTGACGCCGGGGCGTCGGTCAATCAGGAGAGGAACTGCTTCTTCCAGCCGTCGAGGTCCTTTGCGAGCCCCTCGCGCATTGCATGGAGGACACCCGCGCGCAACCGCTTCTTGCTGACCGCGTGCGCGGTGGCGTCGAGAGCAGAAGTTGACTTCGCGAACTCGAGCGCGCGCGGCATCAGTTCGGTCTCGTCAACGACCTCGTCGAGGAAACCGTTGGCGACGGCGTTTTCCGGTGTGAACACCTCGGCAAGGAGCACCGAACGGGTGAGTGCCGCCGGCGTCACGCGCTGGCGCAGGATCTCGATGGTGCTGAACGGCATTGCCATACCGATGGCCACTTCGTTCGCGACGTAGCGGTACTTGCCGTGCACGCCGATGCGGTAATCGCCGCACAGCGAGAGGAACACGCCCATCGCGATGGCATGACCGGGTGACGCGATGACGACCGGCGTGGGGAACGAGAGAAGACGGATGGCGAGTTCGATCCCGCCGTTCAGCATGTCGACGGCCGGCTGGCCGGACGCTGCGAGCGTCTTCAGGTCGAACCCCGCGGAGAAGAACCCCGCACGGCCGGTCAGTACGACGGGAAGGCCGTCCGCCTCCGCGCGGTCGAGCGCGGCGTTCACGCCGGCCTGGAGCGCCGACGACACGGCATTCGCCTTGCCGTCGTCCATCGTGATGACGGCGACGCCGTCAACGGCTGCGTACGAGACGGAGTCGCTCACCACTTGTCCCAGTGCAGCACCTTCGAGAGAGGTTCACGGATGGCGGGCTTGAAGTCGGTTCCCTTCGTGTACGCGATGGGGAAGAGACCGGCCTGGCTGATCTTCTCGTACGGGATGCCGAGCAGCTTGGCTGCCTCCTCCTCGCCGCCGTTCATGAGGTGGATGGTGGTCCATGCAGAACCCATGCCGCGCTCACGGAGGGCCA
>JBEGQK010000171.1:0-4543 GCA_041180985.1 Actinomycetota bacterium | reverse complement strand
ACGCCGGTGTCGCGCGCGCGGCTGACGCCGTCGTCCTGCCCGGGGTGGGCGCATTCGGGGCGTGCATGGATGCGCTGCGCGCGAACGGTCTCGAGGAGGTCGTGCACGAGTCGGTGGCCAGTGGCAAGCCGTTCATTGGCATCTGCGTGGGGATGCAGATGCTGTTCGACGCGAGCGAAGAGGACCCCGGCGCGCGCGGGCTCGGTGTGATCCCCGGGAACGTGAAGTGGGTGCCCGCGGGGGTCCCGCGGCCGCAGATGCAGTGGAACAGGCTCACGCTGTGCGGACCTGACCCCATGTTCGACGGGCTCGGTGAGAACCCCTGGATGTACTTCGTCCACTCGTTGCACGGCGTGCCGAACGACGCGTCCGATGTGGCGGCGACGGTGCACTACGGGTCGACCCTGAACGTGGCGTTCCGTCGCGGGAACGTGTTCGCCACGCAGTTCCACCCGGAGAAGTCGGCGACAGCCGGGCTCGCGTTGCTCGGGAACTTCGTGAAGGCGGCGTCGCGGTGAACCTCTACCCGGCGATCGATGTTCTCGGTGCCCGTGTCGTGCGGCTGCGCCAGGGAGAGTACGACGACTCGACGGCCTACTCCGACAGCCCTGTCGATGTTGCAGAGTCGTTCGTCGCTCAAGGTGCCACCTGGGTGCACATGGTCGACCTCGATGCCGCAAAGTCCGGTGTCGGCACCAATCGTTCGGTGATCGCTGACGTCGCGTCTGCCCTGCGGGGCCGCGCGATGCTCCAGGTCGGCGGCGGCGTGCGCACGGTCCGCGACGCCGAGGAACTCTCGTCCATCGGGGTGTCGCGGGTCGTCATGGGTTCGGCGGCAGTCGCCGACCCGTCGTTGGTGGAGGCTGTCGCAGGGGTCGTTCCCGTGGCGGTGGGTCTCGACCACCGCGCCGGTGTCGTTGCCACCCACGGCTGGACGGAATCCTCGGGGAAGCAACTGCTGGACATCCTCGGTGACTTCCCCTCGGCTGCGGCATTCATCATCACCGACATCTCCAGGGACGGCATGCTCGTCGGCCCGGACGCAGACGGTCTCCTGCAGGCATCCCGTGCCACCGACGTTCCGGTCATCGCCAGCGGAGGCGTCGGGACTCTCGACCACCTGCGCTCGCTCGTCGCGAACACGAGGCTGGACGGTGTGATCGTCGGCAAGGCCATCTACGAGTCCAGGTTCACCGTCGCCGAGGCAATCGGGGTGCTCGCGTGAACGCCGACATCGTCGCCCGTGTCATCCCGTGCCTCGACGTCACGAACGGCCGCGTCGTGAAGGGCGTGAACTTCGTGGACCTGCGCGACGCCGGGGACCCGGTGGAACTCGCGGCGCGCTACGACGAACAGGGCGCCGACGAATTGGTCTTCCTCGACATCACCGCATCATCGGACGGCCGCGACACCATGCTCGACGTGGTCGCCAGGACCGCCGAGGAGGTCTTCATCCCCTTCACCGTCGGCGGCGGCATCCGCGAACTGTCCCACGCGCGCGCCTTGCTGCGCGCGGGCGCCGACAAGGTGAGCGTGAACACCAATGCCGTGCAGCGGCCCGGGTTGATCTCGGAGATCTCGGCGGAGTTCGGCGCGCAGTGCGTCGTGTGCGCCGTCGACGCGAAGCGCGACGGGGCGACGGGCGGCTGGCAGGTGTACCTGCACGGTGGCCGCACACCCACGGGCATCGACGTGCTGGCGTGGGCGGAGCAGGCCGTGTCGCTCGGTGCCGGGGAGATCCTTCTCACGTCCATGGACCGTGACGGCACGCGCGACGGTTTCGACATCGAGCTCACACGCGCCGTGACCGACCTCGTCCCCGTTCCGGTCATCGCGAGCGGCGGCGTGGGGACACTCGGCCACCTCGCGGACGGCGTCATCGACGGTGGTGCCACCGGCGTGCTCGCGGCGTCGATCTTCCACTTCGGGGAGCACACGATCGCCGAGGCGAAGGCGGAGATGTCCTCGCGCGGCATCACCGTGCGTCCCGCGCGGCACTAGAGGACGTCGGCGAGCAGGGCGTCGAGGGCGGTGCAGCAGGCATCCTCCGCGCCGGCCGCGATGAAGTGATCGACACTCTCGAGCACGGTGACGTCCGTGTTCGTCCAGTCGCTGACGAGGGACACCATCGCATCCTCGGTGGAGTACTGGTCGTGCCGGGGCAGGAGGATCCGCTTCGGCGCGTGGTGCGATGCGGCAGTCGGTCGTGTCGACATCATCGCGACGGGCGGGGCGACCGCGAGCCAACCCGCGATCGCGGGGTTGCTCACGTTCAGACCCACCACGGACCCGAACGAGTACCCCGCCATGATGACGGGCACGGAATCCTCGACGAGATCGATGAATTCGCACGCCGCAGCAAGGTCGAGCCGTTCGGAGTCGCCGTTGTCGTGCTCGCCGTAGCTTGCTCCGGCACCGCGGAAGTCGGGCGTGATCGAGTGGCACCCTGCCCGGTGGGCGGCCCACTGGATGGCACGCACCACGTGGTTGTGGCGGTCGCCGCCGTACAACGGGTGTGGGTGGCCGACCACGACGAATGCCCGCGGCACCGCGTTCTCGGCCCAGATGACATCGGCCTCGAGCCGCACCCCGTCGATCGTCTCGAGGGAAACGGTTTCTAGTGCCACGGGGCAAGACGGTACCGTGCTTGGGATGGCCCCCGACCAGTCGTCCAGCACCCCCGCGCCCCTGGAGGGCCGTGTCATCGTTGCATCGGCCGACGAACTCGCCGCAGTGAAGTACAACTCCGACGGTCTGGTGCCCGCCATCGCGCAGTGCGCCGAGACCGGCGACATCCTGATGATGGCGTGGATGAACGCGGAGTCCCTTGCCATGACGTTCGCCGAGGGCCGGATGGTCTACTGGAGCCGCAGCCGCAGCGAACTGTGGCGCAAGGGCGACACCAGCGGCGACCGACAGTTCGTGGTCTCCGCGGCCTATGACTGCGACGGTGACACCCTCTTGTTCAAGGTGCACCAGGAGGGCAGGGGCGCGTGCCACACCGGCGAACGCTCGTGCTTCCACCGCGAGTTCGGGGCGCAGTGACCGCAACCCCCACCACCATCACGCCGACGCGTGACGAGTTCCGGGCACTCGCGAGGGAACACACCGTCGTGCCCGTGTGGACGCACGTCCTTGCCGACCTCGAGACGCCGGTTGCGGCCTTCATCAAACTGGTGGGGGACGGCGACGGTTTTCTCCTCGAGTCCGTCGAGCACGGCGAACGCTGGAGCAGGTTCTCCTTCGTCGGGCGCAACCCACGCGGCACATTGACGCTGCGCGACGGGAAACTGACGACTACCGGCGACATCCCCGCGTCCGTTCCGCTCGACAAGGGCATCCTCGCCGCGATGGACGAGTTGCTGCGCATCTACCGTGCGCCGTTGTTCCCCGACCTCCCGCCCCTGCAGGGCGGTCTCATGGGCCACCTCGGCTACGACGTGATCCGCGAGGTGGAGCACCTGCCGGATGTGCCGCATGACGACCGCAACGTTCCCGATGCCGCGATCAGCATCATCGGCAGTCTCGCGGCGTTCGACCACTGGCGCCAACGGGTGTACCTGCTCGAGAGCGTTCCGGTCGCCGGGCTGTCGTCCGGTGATGTTGACGCCGCGTACGACGCGGCGGTCCTGCGCGTGCACGAGGCCGTCGCCGACCTCGCCAAGCCGCTTGCCTACGTGGCGGTCGAGCCGCCTGCGCCGGACGACGAGGTTCCCGAGGCGCGCTCGTCGATGCCGAACGGTGAGTACCAGCGCGCGGTCGAGGTGGCGAAGGAGCACATCCGCGCCGGCGACATCTTCCAGGTGGTTCTCGCACAGCGCTACGACGTCGATCTCGATGCCGACCCGTTCGACGTGTACCGCGTGCTCCGCCAGGTGAACCCCAGCCCGTACATGACGTTCCTGCGCCAGCCCGGGCTCACCATGGTCAGTTGCTCGCCCGAGCCGCTGGTGCGCGTGCAGAACGGCCGCATCATCTCGCGCCCGATCGCGGGCACCAGGAAGCGCGGACGCGACGACGAGCACGACCGCAAGCTGGCGGGGGAACTTCGCGAGAACCCGAAGGAGGTCGCCGAGCACATCATGCTCGTGGACCTCGCCCGCAACGACGTGGGTCGAGTGGCGAAGTTCGGCACGGTGCAGGTGGACGAGCTGATGACACTTGAGCGATACAGCCATGTCATGCACATGACCTCGCAGGTGTCCGGCGACCTGGTGGACGGCATGTCCACCATCGACGTCCTGCGTGCCACCATGCCGGCGGGCACCGTGAGCGGTGCCCCGAAGGTGCGCGCCATGGAGATCATCGACTCGCTCGAACCGGTCAAGCGAGGTCCGTATGCGGGTGTCGTCGGTTACGTGGACTTCTCCGGCAACCTCGACACCGCGATAGCGATCCGCACCATGTTCGTCGGTCCGACGGGAGCGAGCCTGCAGGCGGGAGCCGGCATCGTTGCCGACAGTGACCCGGATGACGAGGACCTCGAGTGCGCCAACAAGGCCCGTGCCCTCCTCATCGCGATCCCGGCCGCGCGCCGCATGAC
>JBEGQK010000170.1:0-4113 GCA_041180985.1 Actinomycetota bacterium | reverse complement strand
GCGAGCGTCTGGCCCTTGGCCGACATCAACAGAACGGTCATGTTCTGGGCACCCTTCACCGTTGCGGTGACCTGGTAGTTCTTCCCGAACGCTCGAACTGCCGCCTGCACCGGCGAGATGCCCACAATGCTGACGGCGGTCAGTACTGCTGTTGCGATGGTGGCGTGACGCCGTGAGATGAATCTCATGTGCTCCCCCTCAACAGTGCCCCGCGGCACTGAAAATCACTCACACGATACCATCAACCCCCGTGCGGCGTCCCCCAAAGGTCCTTCTTGCCCTCGTGGCGGTGGTGGGACTCGCCGCCCAGGGCTCGGCCGGTCGTTCGATGGCGGTGGAGACCCCATGGAACCTCGACCGCATCAACCAAACCAGCCTGCCTCTCGACGGAAATGCGTCGATGGGTACCCTCACCGGGGCCGGGATCGACATCTATGTCGTGGACACCGGCGTGCGCCCCACCCACGAGCAACTGAACGGCCGCGTGATCCCAGGCATCGACGTGCCGACGATTGAGGGGTACGCCGAGGTCGACCCCCCGGCATCCGACTGTGACGGTCACGGGACCCACGTTGCCGGCATCGCCGCCGGCACGACCACCGGTGTGGCGGTGCAGGCGAACATCATCGCCGTGCGGGTTCTCGACTGCAACGGCAATGCGGAGATCGAGAACGTGGTCGACGGTCTCAAGTGGGTGCTCGGCAACCACGTGTCGGGTCGAATCGCCATCGCGAACCTCAGCCTCGGTGTGGAACTCGGTGACGACGGCACGACAATCATCGACATGGTGCACGCACTCGTCGACGACGGCGTGATCGTCGTTGTCGCCTCGGGCAACGGCGACGCATCGGGCAAGCCGATTGATGCGTGCCGCATCGCACCGGGAAGCGACCCGGAGTCGCTCACCGTCGGAGCGACCACGAAGACCGACGGTCCCTCGTTCTTCTCCAACTACGGGCCCTGCGTGGACATCTGGGCGCCGGGCGGGGACCGCGCGGCCTCGGTGAATTCGGCATGGATGCGCAGCGACACCGACTACATGGGCGACATGGGCACGTCGATGGCCGCCCCGCACGTTGCGGGCGCGCTCGCGCTGCTCGGCCAGCAGCAGCCGTCGCTCTGCCCGTCGCAGTACGTCGATGCCCTCCTCGAGCGTGCCACGAAGAACGCGATCGTCGGGCTCGACGGCACCAGCCCGAACAGGTTGCTGTTCGTCAACACCGCGCCGGTCACGTCGCTGTATTCGCCGGGCAAGCCGTCGAACGTGATCATCACTCCCGATGCGTCGTCGTTGGTTGTGAGCTGGGATTCGCCGTGCGACGGTGGGGCACCGATCACTTCCACCAAGGTGTCGGTCCTGTACGCCGGCAAGGTCGTGAAGTCGGTGAAGGTCGAACCGGGCACGAATGCCCTGCGTTTCCGCGGTCTCGTACCCGGCCGCCAGTACTCGGTCGTCATCAAGTCGACGAACGCCGTCGGGCCCGGCTCGGCCACGGCTCGCATCGCATCCCCACGCATCGCATCGCTCAAGCCCGGGCGCGCGATTCGCGTGGACAACCTGGTGACGGGTTTGTCCGACGATCTGACGCAGCTCCGCTCGTTGACGCCGTCGCACTGCGTGGTGAAGGGGCAGGAACGCCACCGTCTGGTGGGGGTCCGCGCGGGAACCTGCCGGTACGCCATCCTCACGAACGGCGCCCGCACCGAGATCATCCGCTCCATCGTCGTCCTGCGCTGACCCCGGGCCCCGCGGTGCCGCACCTGCCGGCAATGGCCGCAGGGCCGGTCGGAACGGGGGACAGACATGCGTCCGGCGGGGGTCCCGGTTGGGTGTACGGTGCCGTCAAGGGAACCACAAGGGACCCACTCGGGGGTCCCGGAAGGGAGCGGCGATGAGTCAACGACATCGCAACCAGGACCTTGCTCCTGTGCCGCGCGCCGACATTCGGGCACATGCCCACAACGAGCGTCACCGCGTGCACAGCGAACTGCATCTCGTGGAGGAGGCCGTTCGACACGGTCTCGAGCCCGATGATGTGGAGGAGCCCGGCCCTGCATGGAAGCCCGTTCATCATCACGACGCGGAGCGCGGCGTGGAGAAGAGCCGCCGCAAGAAGGTGCTGAAGCACTGGAAGACGAAGGACTGGAAGCGCCGCAAGGCGGTCCGTCGTCAGCGTGCCCTCGCGTGGGATGAGCTCGCCGAGGCGAGCTGAGGTTGTCTAGGCCTGGCGACCGAGCCAGGTGCTGACGTAGCCGGCGCGCCTGTCGCGCCATTCCTCCACGGTGAGGCCGTACCGCACGTGGTCCTCCCATGTGCCGTTGATCTCGAGGAAGCGTTGTGCCACGCCCTCCTCGCGGATGTACAGTTTCTCCATCACGCGCCTGCTGTTGAAGTTGCGCGGGATGATGCAGATCTCCAGGCGGTGCAGGTTCAGTTCCTCGAACGCGAATTCCGCGAGGACGATCACAGCCTCCGACATGAACGACTGCCCCGCGCGTGCCTTGTCGATCCAATAGCCGATGGTGGCCGACTGCATCGCACCGCGGATGACGTTGTTCAGGTTGATCTCCCCGGCGAATGCACCGTCCACGAAGATGCCGAACGAGTACTGCGACCCGGCGTGCCGCTCGCGTTCGCGCGCCGAACAGCGCGCGGCGAACACCTCGCGGTTCGATTCCGGGTCCGGGTGATGCGGGAGCTTCATCGGCTCCCACCTGGTCAGCCAGTCGCCGTTGCGCCGGCGCACCTCGCTCCACCCGGCGAAGTCCTGCGCGACGAGCGGACGCAGCACGATGCGGCGGCCGTACAGGCGCAGGCCGAGGTTCGAGGTCCGTCCGGGGTGCATCGCGGTCACGGCGACAGTTTCCCACGCAGGGCGATGCCGTCCCGAAGGCTGCCCGTGGACACCGTGATCTCGTCCAGTTGCAGGCGCCTCATGACGGCGACGAGGATGCAGCATCCCGCCACGATGATGTCCGCCCGGTCCCGCGGGAGGCCGGGGTTCAGCACCCGGTCGGTGAGTCGTTCGGTCGCGAGTGTGCGGAACACGTCCTCTGCCGCCTCGCGCGTGAGCACGAAACCGTGGAGCGCCGACTCGTCGTGCTCGGCGAGACCGAGTTCCACCGCGGCGATGGTCACGATGGTGCCCGCGATGCCGACGACGCGTTGGCTCGTGACCATCTCGGGGAAGAGGCGACCGATCTCCTCGAGCTCGTCCTGCACCGCGCCGATGACGTTCGTGAGGTCCTCCGGTCGCGGCGGGTCCGTCGTCAGGTCCGACTCGGTCGCGGTGACGGCCCCGATGGGGATGCTGGCCGCGCGGTGGGGCTGGTCGACGCCGACGGTGAGTTCCGTGCTGCCGCCGCCGATGTCGATCACCAGCGTGTTGCCGGCGACGGGTGGCAGGTTGCGCATCGCGCCGACGAAGGAGAGCTCGGCCTCCGTCTCGCCGCTGATGACCTGCAGTTCGGTTCCCGTGCGTTCGCGCACCATCGCGGCGAACTCGGCCGTGTTCGTTGCCCGTCGGCATGCAGCAGTGCCGACGACGGTGATGTCGGCAGCGCCGAGCCCGCGGGCGCGCGTGACGAACCCGTGAATGACGTCGACGGTGCGGCCCATCGCCTCCGCCGACAGTCGTCCGGACGTTGCGAGGCCCTCGCCGAGGCGTGACGGCGTCAGTTCACGCGAGATGTCGGTGTCGCCGTCGACGACCAACATCTTGGTGGAGTTCGTGCCCACGTCGATGATCGCGCGGATGCTCATGCGACCCTCGCTGCATGCGTGACGCCGGCGGCAGCGAGCCGGTCCGCGACCCACTCGCCGGCCGCGTCGTCACCCCCGGCGAGCCAGAACCCGAAATGAGCGTGCAGGCACTTGACGCCCCGACGCGTGCCGCCGACACCGCCAGAAGGCCGTGGGCCCGTGTGGCCGGCAGGCAAGAACGAGTCGCGGAGTGATTCGTACCGACTGTGGATCTCCGCCATCGTGTCCATGCCGAGTTCGGCCTCCACCTCGTTCACCGCACCGTCGGCCTCCAGCCGGCTGACGGCGATCACCTCGTCGTGACCGCACAGCCAGAACAACGTCGGCATCGGTGTGCCGTCGCGCAGCAG
>JBEGQK010000169.1:0-8408 GCA_041180985.1 Actinomycetota bacterium | reverse complement strand
CCACCTTGCCCGCGATCTTGCGGTTCTGGAGGTCGCGCATGGCGTCCACGGCGCGTGACATGGGGTACGACACCGGTTCAACAGGGTGGAGCTTGCCCGCGACGATGTTCTGCATGACCTCCACCAGCATCGCCTGGTTCTCCGCCTGGTTCTGGCCCACCCATGCGCCCCAGTCCACACCGACGACGGTGCGGTTGGTGAGCAGCACGAAGTTCGCGGGCAGCCTGGGGATGCCGGCAACGAACCCGACCACCATGTACCGACCGTTCGCCTTCAGCGCGCGCAGGCACGGCTCAGCGAGGTCGCCACCCACCGGGTCGTACACGATGTCCACGCCACCGGCGATCTCGCGCACCTTCGCCTTCACGTCGTCGTTGATGACATCGACCGACGCGAACGCACCGCGGTCGAGACCCAACTGCCACTTCTCGGCAGACGAGGCACCCGCGATCACCTTCAGCCCGAGTGCCACACCCACGTCGACGGCAGCGAGACCGACACCACCGCCCGCACCGAGAACCAGCATCGTCTTGCCCGGCTCCACCTGGGTGCGACGGGTGAACGCGAACCACGCGGTGAGGTAGCTCTGCATGAAGGTCGCACCCTGGCCGTCGGTCAACTGGTCAGGGATGGGAAGGACGCGGTTGGCCATCGCCACCACTTCGTCGGCGAAGCCACCGGCACCGACGGGGACGAACACGCGCCGTCCGTTCATCGACGCATCGACACCTGGACCGGTCTCAACGATGCGACCGGTGATCTCGCTTCCCGGCACGAACGGCACCGCGGGCTTGATCTGGTAGCGGCCCTCGATCATCAGCGAGTCCACGAAGTTGAGACCGCACGCCGCGACCTTCACGCGAATCTGCCCTTCCCGGAGTTCGGGCGAAGGGGTCTCCTGCACCCTCAGGTCATCGAGACTTCCGAGTTGGTCAACAACGAGTGACTTCATGCTCGTCACCGTACCGTTCACGGAAGAGCCAATCCGCACCGAAGTAGAGTCGCCCCGTGCCCACACTCGCTCGGTTCACCCGGCTGCCCGTGTTGGCAGCGACGTACGCACTGCTGCGTGCATCGGTGGTGTGGGGACTGCACCCGGCGACGTTCCCCGACAGTGTGGGTTACCAGCGACTCGACCTGTCGTCACCCGTCGCACGCACGTGGCCGGTGCCGTTTCTGTACTCGGTCGTGCGCTCGGACCCGCTGCGGGTCGGCATGCACGTGGTCCTCGGTGCCCTGGCATGGACATGGCTGGCGCGCACCGTCAGCAGGAACAGCAGGTTCCCCGCTGCTGTTGCCGTACTGACATTCCTGGTCGGGCTGACCCCGCAGGTCGTGCGGTACGACCTCACCATCCTCTCCGAGTCACTCGCAATCACCACCGGAGTCGCGATGGCAGCAGCAACACTCGCCGTGGCCGATGCCAAGTCGCCGCGGTCCGTCACCCAATGGGTGCTGGTGATGACCGTGTTCTCGATGGTCAGGCCGCAGCACATGATCGTGCTGTTCGCCGCCGCAGCGTTCGTCCTCGCGCGCTCCGTCGGGAAACGGGCACTGCCCGGCGCAATCGGCCTCGTCGTCCTGGCGGTGTCCGTGTTCGGATTCGTCCAGTTCCGTGCGAACCGGCCGACGAGCGAGCTGAACCTCTACACGGTCGTTGTCGAGCGCATTCTCAACGACGATGCGCGCTTCGCGTGGTTCGTCAGGAACGGGATGCCGGACATCCCGGGCATGCGCGAGGCACAGAGCTACGACTACTTCGAGCAGGTGCCGCCGGACGTTCTCACCTTCCTGCAGCTGCCCGTCGGCCAGGCACCGCCCAGTCTCGTGCGCGTCGGCGGCATGCCCTTCGCGCAGTGGGTCCGCAACGACGGTTGGTCCACGTACGCGAGGTACGTGGTGACCCACCCGGCGGACACGAGGGCGCGCATCACCGACCTCGCATCCCCGACCCTCGATCCCGTGAACGATGACTTCCTCCCGCTGCAGAGCCGAGCCATCGTCCCTCGCTGGCTGTTCGTCCCGTGGAAGTTGAGCTGTCTTCTCGCGGCTGCAGGGACCGTGTTCGCGGTTCTCACGGGGCGTCTCCGCAGGGCCGGCGCGATCGGGGCGATGTTCCTGACGACGGCAACGATCTATTCGGCCGCGATGCTGACATCGGGAATCGAGCACCCGCGCCATGCATCGATGGTGGCCGCGCTGCTGCGGGTGTGCGCACTCGCCGGAGTTGCGGAACTCCTGCGTCGTGACGTCAGCGCAGGCGCTCCATCCGAGTCTCCACACGGCGCATGAACATCTCGCGCTCCGCCGCCGAGCACGAGTCGGCGCCGTAGAGCGCAAGCCAACGGAAACCGGCGCGGCGACGGAACATGAACCTCATTGACCGCGACACCGTCCGCTTGCCGGACTCGCCCTCCAGCATGTTCACGAACTTCGACGAACCGTGGGTGGTGACCACGGTGACCCCACCGATGTTCGTCAGCAACGGCTTGATCCTGTTCGCGCCCGCGGGCAGTTCCCACGCCACCCCCTGCATGAACGTGCGGTCCACCCACCCCTTCAGCATCGCCGGGAGGCCTGACCACCACGTGGGGTACACGAGCACCAGGTGCTCGCACCAACGGAGAGCATCCACATGGTGCGCGAGATCCGGGAACTGCGTCAGCTTCTCCTCCGGCGGCCCGGTGTGGTGCAACCGCTCGAAGAGGGAGAACGCGGGGTCGAAGCCCTCCGCGTGAAGATCGAGATGCCGCACCTCGTGACCCGCCCCGGACAGCGCCGACACGACGCACCGGTCGAGCGCGGCCACGAATGACTCGGGGTTCGGGTGCGAGAAGATGACGAGGACCCTCACAGCGCGCGCATCCTTCTCTCGATTCGACGCAGGTGCTGTTGCCTTCCCGCATCGTCCAGATTGTCCATGGAGAAGAGCCGGATTCTCGTCACCCTCGTGCGCAGCCCGCAGGTCAGCCGGAACGCCCTCGCGAGGATCCGGAGCCCGTTGTCGTTGATGAGTGCCACGTAGTGGCGTGGCGACCCGTAGGTCGAGATGACCACCACGCGCCTGATGTTCGTCAATGCGGGCCTGACCTTGTTCCGTCCGTCGAAATCGAAGGACACCGTCGGCAGCATCACGCGCTCGAGCCAACCCTTCAGCACCGCGGGAAGTCCCGACCACCAGGTGGGGTACACGAACACGAGTGCGTCCGCGGACGTGACCGCTTCGATGTGCCGCTTCAGTGGTCCCGACGTGTCGGGTGTGCGCGACTGGTAGCGGCGGAGTTCCTCTCTCGACATGACCGGGTCGAATCCCTCCCCGTAGAGATCGAGCAGTGTCACCGTGTGACCGGCCGCATGCAGTGCGTCCACGGCAACGCGTGCCGATGCGGAACCGAAACCATCGGGGTTCGGGTGGGACAGGACGACCACCACACGGGCATTGCGGGGAAGACGACCGGGCACCGAACTACCGTACAGTCATGCCCGAATTGACAGGCCCTTTCGAGACCGGACGGCTCCCGAAGATCGCACAGGGCGCCGTGACGGTCGCAATCTCGCGCACCGTCGACCCGGCCAAGCGCGCCGAGTTCGAGGCATGGTCACAGGAGATCCTCGAGGCCGCGAACAAGGCGCCCGGGAGTCTCGGGGGGACCGTTCTCGCTCCCGCCGAACCGGGTGATCCGTACCACATGGTGTTCCGTTTCTCCGACGTGCTGCACCTGCGCGAGTGGGAACGGTCAGCGGAGCGCCAACGTCTGCGCGAGTCGGGCGATTCGCTCATCCTCACCGAGAAGGTGACCGTCACCGCCGGCACGGACCAGTTCTTCGATGCGCTCGGTGACATCCCCAAGCAGCGCTCCCGGGTGGGCAAATTCGTGACCGATCTCGCGTGGATCTACCCCGTCGCGCTCTTCTTCACCCTGGTGCTCGCCCCGTACGTCGCACGACTGGACGTCTTCCCCCGCGTCCTCGTTTCGACGGCGGTGATCGGTGCCACCAGCAAGTACGCGACCGAACCGCTGCGCCGCAGGTGGCGACGCCGTCGGATGCTCCCTCAGGATTCCGTCACGCGCTGAGAATGTCGAACACGCGCTGCGCGCGGTTGGCGTGGATGGTCTCCTCGCGGCCGTTCAGACGCAGCAAGCGGACGACCTCCTCGTCCGTCTCGGCATCAGCCCATTTCTGGTAGCCGGCGTCCCCGTTCAGCTCGCCCTTGACCACGCCAGCGAAGAGATTCGCGTCGATGACCGGCGGCATCGGGACGTCGAGCAGTTCCTGCTGCTCGGGCGTCGGCTGCCACTCGTGACCGAGCTTGATGCTGAGCGCTCGCGCGATGCGTCGCGCATGACCGCGCTCCTCCACCGCATTCTTGCGCAGCAGGTCCTTTGCTTCCTCGTTCTCGATCCGGTCGGCGAGCATGTTGTAGAACAGCTCGCCCGCCATCTCGACGCGCCAGATCGTCTGCATCTCCTCGACGCCGAGCTTCTCGGCACCGGCGAGCGATGCGTTTGCCGTGTAGAAGTTCATGTCAGCCATGACGAATGTCCTCAGTTCACGTTCAGGAGGTCGACGACGAAGACGAGAGTCTCCCCGCCCTTGATGACACCACCGGCACCGAAGTCGCCGTAGCCCATGTGGGGCGGGATCGTGAGACGTCGACGGCCGCCGACGCGCATTCCCGCGACTCCCTCGTCCCAGCCCTGGATGACCTGGCCGGCACCGAGCCGGAAGTCGAAGGTCTCGCCGCGGTCCCACGACGCGTCGAACTGCCGGTTGGTGCTCCACGCGACGCCGACGTAGTGCACCTCGACGATGTTGCCAGCCGCGGCCACCTTGCCGTCACCCACGGTGATGTCGTCGATCACGAGTTCTGCCGGGGGCTGCCCACCGGGGATGGAAACGTCGGGTTTGCTCATTTGGTCAACCTATCGGACGGGAATGGCGCAAGAATCAGTGCATGACCGTTCGTGAGGGACCTGACGACAGGCACCATCACCACCGCTACCGGTTGCACGGGACGGGCTACTTCCGCCGCATCGGGCCGGGTCTCGTCACTGGCGCCGCCGACGACGACCCATCGGGCATCGGGACGTACTCCCAGGTCGGGGCTGCGTCCGGGTTCGGCCTGCTGTGGACCGCGGTGTTCGCGCTGCCGTTGGCGGCCGCGGTGCAGGAATCAACCGCGCGACTCGGCCTCGTCACCGGCCGCGGGTTGGCTTCGCTCATCAAGTCACGCTTCCCGCGGTGGGTCCTGGTGGCGGCCGTCTCCATCGTGGCGATCGCCAACACGTTCAACATCGGGGCCGACATCGGGTCGATGGCTGCTGCGTCGAGGCTCATCGTTCCCGTTCCGTACGTGGTGCTCGTCCTCGCCTTCACCGCCGTGATGGCACTGATCGAGGTCTTCGTTCCCTACCGCACGTACTCGCGCATCCTCCGCTGGCTGTGTCTCTCGATTGCCTCGTACGTGATCGTGCTGTTCTTCATCGACGTGTCGTGGGTGACCGTCCTCTCGCACACCTTCGTGCCGCGGTTGCACATGAACCGGTCCACCATCGCGGCGATCATCGCGTTGTTCGGCACCACGATCTCCCCGTACCTCTTCTTCTGGCAGGGTGCCGAGGAGGTCGAGGAGATCGCCGCCGACGGCGGTGTCCCCAGCCCCACCAGTGACCACATGGCCGCGATGCGCGGCGACGTCGTCTTCGGCATGGGTTCGGGTGTCCTCGTGATGTTCGCGATCATGGTGACGGCCGCCGCGACGATCGGGAAGAACGGTTCCGTCACCATCACCTCCGCCGAGGAGGCAGCGAAGGCCCTGCGGCCGTTCGCGGGCGATCTTGCCGGTCTCCTCTTCACGCTCGGCATCGTCGGCGTCGGGCTGCTCGCGGTGCCGGTCCTGGCCGGTTCCACGGCGTACGCGATCTCCGAGGCGTTCGGGTGGCGCGAGGGTCTCGGCCTGAAGCTCAGGCAGGCGCGCCTCTTCTACCTCGTCATCGTCGCGTCGATGGTCGGTGGTCTCGCGATGACCGCGGTCGGCATCAATGCGGTGCGCGCGCTCTACTTCGCCGCGATCCTCAACGGCGTCGCGGCGCCGCCGCTCATCGTGTTGATCGTCCTTCTCTCGCGGTCGCGCGACCTCATGGGCGACCACGCATCGGGGCGCGCTTCGCAGACCCTCCTGTGGGTCGCAGCCGTCGTCAGCACGGCTCTTCCCGTCACATACCTCGTCATCCGATAGGAGCCACCATGTTCACCGAGATGCCCGATGCAGTCGCACAGGTGCGGTCGACCGACTCGCTCGCCGTGCCGCTCGGCCCCGGGGTGCCCGGCGGCTTCCTCCACGCGCTCGGGGAGCGCGACGACTTCGAGCAGCTCGAGGTCTTCGGCGCGCTGCTGCCCGACCTGTACCAGTTGTTCATGCGCAAGGGCGTCCGGTACCGCAGCGGGTTCTTCGGACCCGGCGAACGGTTCCTGCGCGATGCGGGTGCGGCGGTGGACTTCGTGCCCGCCGACTTCCGCCGGTTCGAGCCGATCCTGCGCCATTACAACCCGCGCATCATGGCGACCACGGGTGCCATGCCGGTGGACGGCCGCGTGAGCCTGTCGCTGCATGCCGGTGCATCCGTCGACGAACTGCACCGCGCGGGCGCCGACCCCGACCGGCTGTTGGTCGTGGAGGTGAGCGAGCACTTCCCGCGCACGTTCGGGGTGGAACCGGAGCACACCCACAGCCTCTCGCTCGACGAGATCGACATCCTCATCCACACGGACCGCCAGCCGCTGAATCTCGCTGACGCCGCCCCCACCGACGCCGAGCGGGCCATCGCGGGGCATGCGATGCAGTTCATTCACGACGGCTGCACGTTGCAGACCGGCATCGGGGGCATACCGAACCAGATCGCCTCGATGGTCGCGGCGAGCGCGATCGGCGACCTCGGCATCCACTCGGAGATGTTCACCACCGGTTTGATGCGACTGCACCAGGCGGGGAAGGTGTCGAACCGCAAGAACTCCCCGTTCGACGGTTTCTCGCCGACCACCTTCGCCGCCGGCATCCCCGAGCTGTACACGTGGCTGCACGAGAACGACGCCGTCCGTTTCCTCCCCGTGCGCGTGGTGAACTCGCCCGAGATGATCGGGCGCAACCGCAGCATGGTCACCATCAACGGTGCCGTGGCGATCGACCTGTCCGGCCAGGTGGCGGCCGACACGATCAACGGTCTCCAGTTCAGCGGCGTCGGCGGGCACGAGGACTTCGTGAGCGGCCCCGGCCTGACGGCTGACGGCCGCAGCATGGTCTGCCTGCCGTCAACGTCGACGGTGAACGGTGTGGTGACGAGCCGCATCCTCACGCAGTTCCCGGCGGGTTCGATCATCAGCACGCCGCGACACCAGTTGGACCTCGTGATCACCGAGTTCGGCGTGGCGGAGATGCACGGACGGACGATCCGCGAGCGGGCCGTCGCGCTTGCCGAGATTGGTCACCCCGACTTCAGGGAAGAGTTGCGCGAACTGGCTGCGCGTTGGCCTGTCGACTGACGTCGACCGCACGCAGCACCGACACCACCGTCACCAGCGCCAACGCACCGAGCGCGTAGCCGGCGAAGAGGTCGGTCGGCCAGTGGGTGCGGATCAACCATGAAGAAACCCCGACGGTCACCGTGAAGAGCACGACGGTGGTCCACATGAGGGGGCGCAGGCCCGGCCGACGGTTCGAGAAGTACCACGCGCAGAAGCCCCACAGGGCAACGACATTGCCGGCGTGACCGGACGGGAACGCCAGGAAACCCGCCTCGAGCACCATGTCGCCCTGGTACGGGAACGACCTGCCGATCGCCATCTTCAGCACGCCGACCAACCCGGTCTCGAAGAGCAACACGAGAAGGAACCCGCCCACCGCATGCCATGACCGGTCACGCCAGGAGCGCCATGCCAGGAGCGGGAGACAGACCGTCAGGATGATGCCGCGCAGGCCGAGCATCACGGTGATCTCGAACAGGTCCCGGTTCGGCTTCAGGCGCCGTGCCGCCCGCGCGGCACTCACGTCGAACCGTGACAACGCACCCCAGCCGACCACCTGCCATACGAGAAAGGCAGTGACGACCGCGCACACGGACACGACGACGTTGAGTCTGCGCTGCGGGGTCACCCCACCATTTTGCCCGCCATCGACACCTGTTCCCGTCACCGCCCGGTGCTAAGACTTCACGAATGAACGAACCAATCGCCGGCACGCAGGAGTGGCTCGACCTCGTGATCGAGGACGTCGTCGATCCCGACCGCGTCATCATCGACCCCCACCACCACCTCTGGAGGGCCGGCGCGGGCATGAACTACACACTCGATGACCTGCTGGCGGACGTGAACGACGGGCACAACATCGAGTGCACGGTCTTCATGGAGTG
>JBEGQK010000168.1:0-2536 GCA_041180985.1 Actinomycetota bacterium | reverse complement strand
GGCGTCGACATCGAGGTCGGCCAGGTCATCCGCATCCCGTAACACGCCCGATTTTCGGGGCGAATGAACAATCCGTAAAGGCAGGGCGTCCTACAGTGTGGGACATGCATTGTCCGGTGTGCCGACACGACGACACGAAAGTGATCGACTCGCGTCCCGCCGACGAGGGTGCCGCCATCCGTCGCCGGCGGTCCTGCCCGGAGTGTGCGTACCGGTTCACCACCTACGAGCGCCTCGAGGGTGCGCCGTTGATGGTGCTGAAGCGGTCCGGCCAGCGCCAGCCCTTTGACAGGGCCAAGGTCGCCGACGGAATCAGGTCGGCGTGCAAGGGAAGACCGGTCTCCGAGGAGATGGTCGAGGAACTTGCCGAGACCGTCGAGGACGACGTCCGCTTGGAGGCCGCGGCCGGCAACGACATCACGTCGTCGGTGGTGGGCCATGCGGTGCTCGAGCGCCTGAAGAGCGTCGACGAAGTTGCCTACATGCGATTCGCGAGCGTCTACAAGAACTTCGATGACGCAGCAGACTTCCGCCGCGAACTCGCGTTGCTGAAGAAGAGCTAACGCTTCCGCTCGTACCGGGCGAACACGAAGTCACCGTCACGCGCAGCATCAACGAGTGAGAAGCGCGTCGTGTCGCGTGTTGCGGTCGCCACCGGGTCACTGTGGTGTTTCCCCGCCAGGCGGTGCGAGAACGTCAGGTTGATCGCGTCCACAAGGCCGGCGTCCAGGAGTGATGCGTTCAGGCGGGGACCACCTTCCACGTGGATGACGCGTGCATCGAGCTGGGTGATGATCCCGGCCAGGTCGACCGAACCGGAACCCGCGCGCACCGACCGAACCGGTGTCTCGGGTGCATCGAGCGATGTGGCAAGGAACCCACGTCCCGAGGCAAAGAGCGGGATCGTCGGGTCGATGTTGCACGTGGCGGTCACCACGGCGATGTCCAGGTCCGCGCGGCTCGGCAGGCCGTACCCCTCAGCGCGCACCGTGCCCGCTCCGACAAGGATGACGTCGCACATCTGGCGCCACGCACGCAGCATGTCCTGGTCGGGGGGTCCGCCGAGAGGCCCCGACGTGTTGTTGAGCGACGTTGCACCGTCCGGGGTGGTGATCATGCAGATCTCCACGTGCGGCCGGGCCTGCGGCGCGCGGTCGCGGGTGGCGAATCCCACCGCGTCGATCTGGGTTCCCGGGGCCATGGGGCCAAAGCGCAGCACAGGAGCAGTGTACGAACGCGGACGACGGCGCCCGGCGTGGCAGGGTTGTGGGCATGTCAGGGGAACAGAACCGCACCGTCTTCCGCACCTGCCCGCTGTGCGAGGCCACCTGTGGTCTCGAGGTCACCGTGGGGCCGCAGGAACAGATCGTCCGCATCCGCGGCGACCGTGACGACGTCTTCAGCCACGGCTTCATCTGTCCGAAGGGCAGCACACTGAAGCAGCTCCATGAGGACCCCGACCGCCTGCGTGCGCCTCTCGTGAAGAAGAACGGCGTCCATGTCGAGGTCTCGTGGGACGAGGCATGGCAGACGGTGGCTGATGGTTTCGCGCGGGTCATCGAGAAGCACGGTCGACAGGCGATCGCCACCTACGGCGGCAACCCCGGCGCCCACAACCTCGGGTCGATGCTCTACAACGGTGTCGTGTACCGCTCTGCGGGATCGCACAACAAGTTCAGTGCCTCGACCGTCGACCAGATCCCGAAGCACGTCGCCGGCGGGTACATGTTCGGCACGGCGCAGAGCATCCCGGTTCCCGACATCGACCACACCGATTACCTCGTCATGCTCGGTGCGAACCCGTACGCGTCGAACGGCAGTCTGTGCACCGCACCCGGTTTCCCCGACCGTCTCGAGGCGCTGCGTGCACGCGGCGGCAAGGTCGTGACCATCGACCCCCGCCGCACGAAGACCGCGGAGAACAGTGACCAGTGGATAGCGATCCGGCCCGGAACCGACGGTCTGTTGCTCGCCGCCGTTGCGAACGTGATGTTCGCCGAGGGACTCGTGTCGCTCGAGCCGCGCATCGCGAAGATGACGAACGGACTCGACGAACTGCGCACCGCCGTCGCGGAACTGACTCCCGATTCGGTCGCGAAGGCAACCGGAGTGGAGGCACACGTCATCCGCACGCTCGCACGCGAGATCGCTGCCGCGCCGAGCGCTGCGGTCTACGGCCGCATCGGCGTGAACGCCGTCGAGTTCGGCACGTTGAACGCCTGGCTCGTGGACGCTCTCAACGTGATCACAGGCAACATCGACAGGCGCGGCGGTGCGATGTTCACGATGCCCGCCGTCGGCGGTGCCACCACGCGCGGACAGGGCGGAAAAGGCAAGGGATTCACGATCGGCCGTGGGCACAGCCGGGTCAGCAAGAAGCCCGAGGCGATGGGGGAGTATCCCGTGGCGATCCTCGCCGAGGAGATCACGACCCCGGGCGAGGGACAGGTGAGGGCATTCGTCTGCCTGTCGGGCAACCCCGTGCTCTCCACGCCGCACTCGAAGCAACTCGACGCCGCGCTCGCGGAGCTCGACT
>JBEGQK010000167.1:0-10259 GCA_041180985.1 Actinomycetota bacterium | reverse complement strand
CCCGAGGTGCACACGTACGAGAAGCGCAAGGTGGAGGACCGCGACCGCTGGCTCGCCGGCATGCGCCGCCTGCAGTCGAAGGTGCTCGGCTCGTAACCACGGCACCCATCCGCCCTAGGGTGCGGGAATGGGTGTGCGCCTGGAACCGGAAGACGAGTACATGCACGAGTTGGGCCCCGAGTCCAACTTCAACGAGAGCATGTACATCAACTGCTTCGACCCGTCGACGCAGATGGGCGGTTGGTTCCGCATGGGCAACCGCGCTAACGAGGGGTACGCAGAGATGACCATCTGCATCTACCTGCCCGGGGGCCGCGTGGGGTTCATCTTCAAGCGTCCCGAGATCAGCAACAACGATGCACTCGACGCCGGCGGTCTCACGTGGACCATGGTGAAGCCGTTCGAGGAACTGCGTGTCGACTACGTCGGCAAGGTGTGCGTTCTGGACGACCCGCACGACATGGCCGACCCGCGAACCGCCTTCAAGAACAACCCGTTCGCCGAGTGCGAGGTGCACATCACGTTCACCGGAAAGGGTCGTGCGTCGATGTTCGGCGGCGAGCCGGACACCCCACACGAGGCGCCGGGCGAGGAGTTCGCGAAGGGTCACTACGAACAACTCGTGAACGCGACCGGGTCGATCCGCGTCGGGAACGAGGAGTTCCACATGAACGGGTTCGGCCTGCGCGACCACTCGTGGGGACCGCGCTACTGGCAGGCACCGTGGTACTACCGCTGGCTCACGGCGAACTTCGGCGAGAACCTCGGGTTCATGGCGAGCCGCGTGGCGAAGAAGGACGGTCCCGGTTCGCGCGGCGGCTTCGTGTGGGACAACGGCCAGATCCACCTGTGCGACGACGTGCGGATCAGCACCGTCACCACGGGCGAGGAGTCGTACCACCAGAAGGTCACCGGGGTCATCCGATCGTCGAAGTCGAACAAGGAATGGAACTTCGAGGGAGAGGTCTCGAGCCTGATCCCGTTGCGCAACCGTCGCCAGGACCCGGACGGCAACTGGTTGATGACGCGCATCAGCGAGGGCATGACCCAGTGGCGCATCACCGAGGGCGAGCACGCCGGTGCGGTCGGCTACGGAATGTCGGAGTACCTCGACCAGATCATCGACGACTCACCCGTCGGCATCGCCGAGTAGCGACAGTCACGCGGCCGTCAGCCGCGCATCATCCAGAGGTCGATCAGCTTGCGGGCGATCGAGATGGAGCCGGGGATCATCGGCAGCTCGTCGCGGCGGTACCACTTCGCGTCCATGATCTCCTTCTCGTCGAGTACGAGGTCGCCCGAGCCGTAGCGCGCCGTGAACCCCAGCATCAACGAGTTCGGGAACGGCCACGGCTGGCTCGCCACGTAGGTCACGTCGCGAACGGTGATGCCCACCTCTTCGAACACCTCGCGGGCCACGGCCTGCTCGAGGTTCTCACCCGGCTCCACGAACCCGGCAAGGCACGAATACATCGGCACCTGGAAGTTCGCACCGCGCGCGAGAAGCGCCTCCTCATCATCACCCTCGCCGCGCGTGACCAGCGTGATGATTGCCGGCGAGAGTTTCGGAAAGTTCATCAACCTGCACGCAGGGCACACGAACGCGCGCTCGTTGTCGGCCAGCTGCGTCCTCTCGCCGCAGCGACCGCAAAAGCGGTGGGTGCGCGCCCACTCGACGATCTGCACCGCGCGCCCGGCAACCGCCCAGTCGGTCTCGCTGACGCGGCCGAACAAGGAATAGAGATCGGTCTCGGCGCCGTAGGCGGGGTCCTGTCCGTGCGGGACATCGATTCCCCAGACGGCGACAGAGCCGTGCATGCCGAGGAAGTGGTGGTCCCATCCGTCCTCCGCCGGCCGGTCATCGATGAACACCTTGGTCCCGATGACGTGGATGTAACGGTGTTCCGACGCATCCGGATGGATGTGCAGACCGGGGATGAACGGGTCGTTGTTCGCAGCCATTCCGACTGACGGTAGTTCGCGGACCCACGCCTAGGATGAGCCCATGGCAACCAAATCCTCAAACGTCGTGATCGTTGACGCGGTCCGCACCACCATCGGCCGCCGCAACGGCGGTCTCTCCACCCTCCACCCCGCGGACGTCCTCGGCCTCGTGCAGAAGGGCATCGTCGAGCGCACCGGCATCGACCCCGCCCAGATCGAACAGGTCGTCGGCGGCTGCGTCAGCCAGGTCGGCGAGCAGGCATTCAACCTCACGCGCACCGCGTGGTTGGCAGCCGGTCTGCCGATCTCCACGGCCGCCACCACCGTCGACACCCAGTGCGGCTCCTCGCAGCAGGCGACCAGCCTTGCCGCGTCGCTCGTGGGTTCGGGTGTCGTCGACGTCGCCCTCGCGTGCGGCGTGGAAGTCATGAGCCGCGTGCCGATCGGCGCCGGCGGCAAGAAGGAACTCGGACTCGGTGTCCCGATCCCGAAGTCGTACTTCGGCCAGTACGAGATGACCTCGCAGTTCGAGGGTGCCGAGCGCATCGCGGACCACTGGGGCATCACGCGTGCCGACACCGACCTGTTCGGTTACAACTCCCAGCAGCGCGCGGCACGCGCGTGGGCGGAGGACCGCTTCGCGGGCCAGTACCTCGAGGTCACGGCTCCCGACGCCGACGAGAACGGCAACCTTCTCGACTCCACCCACACGGTGAAGCGCGACGAGGGCATCCGCGAGACCACGCTCGAGAAGCTCGGCACCCTGAAGCCGGTTGCGCGCGAGAACGGCGTCCACACCGCAGGCAACTCGTCGCAGATCTCCGACGGTGCATCGGCCGTGCTGATGATGACCGAGGAGAAGGCGAACGCACTCGGCCTGAAGCCGCGCGCACGGATCATCGACACCTGCAACGTGGGTGTCGACCCGGTGTTCATGCTGACGGGCCCGATCGACGCCACCAAGCGCATCCTCGACCGCAACAACATGAAGATCGACGACATCGACGTGTTCGAGGTCAACGAGGCATTCGCATCGGTCGTCCTCGCGTGGGCGAAGGAACTCGGCGCCGACCTCGAGAAGACCAACCCGAACGGCGGTGCGATCGCACTCGGTCACCCGCTCGGTGGCACGGGCGGCTTCCTCGTCACGAAGGCCCTCTACGAGCTCGAGCGCACGGGTGGCCGCTACGGCCTCATCTCGATGTGCTGCGGCGGCGGTCTCGGCACGGGAACGCTCATCGAGCGTCTCTGACGCACACATGGCGGGCATGCCCCGCCTTGCACAACTGACATCACTTCTCGTGGGGGTGGGCGCACTGGCAACAGCGTGCTCACCCCTTCGGGTTTCACCGGACACTCACGGTCGCGTCCACGGACGGGTCTCGCGCGTCATCGACGGCGACACCGTGGTGGTGGACATCTCCGGTCGACCCGAGACGATCCGCCTGATCGGGGTGAACACCCCCGAGACCCACCACCCCACCAAACCCGTCGAGTGTTTCGGTCCCGAGGCATCGGCCCACACGGCATCGTTGCTCACCGAGGGGACCGACGTCTGGGTGGAGCGCGATGTCGAGAGCCGCGACCGCTACGGGCGACTCCTCGGGTACCTGCACCGGTCGGCTGATGACCTCTTCGTGAACCTCGACCTCGTTGCAGGCGGTTGGGCACTGCCCTATCCCTTTCCTCCGAACACCACGTTCGAGACCCGTTTCGCCGAGGCCGCGAACGAGGCCCGCATGGCATCGCTCGGGCTGTGGGGCAGGTGCTCCCGATAGCGTTTCGAGCATGGCTGAAGCGTCGTTGAACTCCCGGTTGGGTCATGCCGACGACGCCCGACTGGTGATCCTCAGCTGCGACGACCTCGGTTCGTGTCACGGTGCCACTGTCGGCGTGTACCGCGCCATGCGCGAGGGTCTCGCGACGTGCGCGTCCATCATGATGCCGGCGCCGTGGTCGCGCTTTGCCGCCGACGAGTACGACGGCGACGACATCGGGGTGCACCTCACCCTCAATGCCGAGCACCCGTCGTACCGCTGGGGCCCGCTCACCCATGCGCCGTCGCTCCTGTCCGGTGAGGGCGGCTTTCCGCGCTCCCTCGACGACCTGTGGGAGCACGCCGATCCCTCCGAGGTGCTGCGCGAGTGCCGTGCGCAGATCGAGCGCGCCATCGCGTGGGGCATCGACGTGACCCACCTCGCGCCTCACCTCAGTTCCATCACCCTGCGCCCCGAGTTCTTCGACGTGTACCTGGAGCTCGCGGTCGAGTTCCGCCTGCCCATCCGCCTTCCCTCGAGCATCGACGAGTCCCGTGCCGGTTTCCCGTTCCGGGCGCTTGCCGCGGAAGAGGGTGTGCTGTTCCCCGATCACTTCGACCATGACTGGTCACCGAGCAGCCGCTCGCGCGCCATCGAGTCGATCCGATCGCTGCGCCCTGGCGTCACCGAGATCCACGTGCAACCGGCAATCGACACGCCCGAGGTGCGCGCGCTCGGCGATGTCGCTGCGGGCTGGGTCGACGACCTCGACCTCGTCACCAATGACGCGGAGTTCGCGGCCGCCCTGCGCGACAGCGGAGCGGTGCTGATCGGCTACCGCCACCTGCGCGACGCGATGCGCGCGGTCTGATCAGCCCGCGGGGACGCTGTCGTCGGCCCTGACGCCGGCGAACAGGTCATCCTCCATCACGTGCTCGGTGTCGATGTCCAGCGTGGTCATCGCGAGGATCCAGTCCTCCCACGGGTACACGGTGGCGAGTTCCTCGTCGGTGAGGCCGAACCACCACGCTGACGACGGGTCCACCTGCGTGGCGTGTGCGCGCAACGAACCACTGCGCGCCGACAGGTACCCGGGCAGGTGGAGTCGGGTGGTGATGCGGTGGTCCTGCGACGGCCTGTTCAGCCAGGCCTCCTCGAACGGCGACTTTCCGTCCTTTGCGAGCAACGCCTCGTGCACCGCGAGGACGCGCTCCTTCGACCAGAGCGTGTAGTACATCTTCGACGGCTGCCACGGCTCACCGGCGTCCGGGTACCACATGGGGTCACCGGCACGCTCGAACGCGAGCACGCTGATGTCGTGCACGCGCAGGTGGTCGGGGTGCGGGTACCCGCGCTGGTCGTCGTTGTACGTGAGGATCACCTGGGGACGCTCGGTGCGGATGATGCGCACGAGGCGTCCTGTCGCTTCATCGATGTCGGCCTGGTGGAAGCAGTCGGGGTGGTCGTTCGGCGGCGTGCCCGCCATTCCCGAGTCGCGGTAGCCGAGCATGTGCAGCGCGGAGAACCCGATGATCCCGACGGAGCGCTCGAGCTCCTTCGGCCGGACCTCTGCGAGCAGCGCCTTCTCCTGCTCGGGCGTGAGCCCGTGGAAGGGCTGGCCCGGTTCGCGCAGCGACGGATTCTGGAGATCGCCCTCCTCGCCGCCCGTGCAGCACACGAGGACGGTGCGCACGCCCTCCGCGAAGTACCGCGCGACGGTGGACGCACCCTTCGATGCCTCGTCGTCGGGATGGGCATGCACGGTCAGCAGGCAGAGGGGTTCTCCGGTTGCTGAAAGAGGCGACATTGGCATCCTGGACAGGCTAACGAGCGCGGGCCCCGCGCGGGGTGGTGCGCCTAGTCTGAACGGCATGCGCCGCATTGGGTTCTCGTTGTTGTCGGTGTGTCTCGCGGTCGTGACGGCGTCGTGCTCCACGAACGACGGGCGCACCATGAAGGCTCCGGGCGCGAACCAGGGCGAGTCGATTGCCATCGTGACCACCACGTCCAGCCCCGGTGCCGACGGGAACGGGAGCGTGATGACGGTCACCGCACCGTGGAAGCCGGGCACCGCCATCGACCCCAAGTACACGTGCGACGGCGACAACGTCTCGCCGGCGGTCTCGTGGGCGAACGGACCGTCGAACGCGAGTGCGTACGCGGTGATCCTCACCGACCTCGACGCACCCGATTTCGCGCACTGGACGGTCACCAACATCGATGCCTCGGCGACGGGTCTTGCCGAGGGCAACGTGAGCGACCTGGCAGCGGTTGCGATGAACTCCGATGCGAAGCCCGCGTACACCGGACCGTGCCCGCCGACGGGGTCGACGCACCACTACTCGCTCACTGTGTACGCACTCAGCCAGGTGCTGGAGTCACAGTCGGGTGACCCGGCACCTGCCATGCGCGCCGCCATCGAGGGCGCCGCCATCGAATCGGCCACCTCCGAGTTCACGTTCAGCCGCTGACCCTCGCCGGGGCCTCTTCACGCAGAGTGCCGACCAACCACTCTCGGAGTTTGTTCCACCACTGACGGTATTCGGTCTGTGACAATGGGTCCATCGACGCCGTCACCGCAGCCCTGCCCGTAGGGGTTTTCGAAGCAGACACCAATTGCCGACTCCTGGTGGCCAACGACGCGTTCCGCACCCTCGTCCTGGGCGGTGCGCCCGTCTCGAAGGGCACCGCTCCCTGGAGTTTCGCCACGCCGCACGACCGCACCGAGTGCGAACGACGGTGGGTCGCGCACAAGAACGACGGCACACCGTTCTCCGTCGACATCCGCGTGGCATCGGCCACCGGCGAGACGACATGGGTGCGCATCAGCACCGCTCCCACGATGGACGGCGGCCGCATCCTCGGTTACGTCGGCACGGCAGTCGACGTCACGCCCGTCGTCGAGCAGTCGTCGTTGTCCGACCAGTTGGTGGGCCTTCTCGACGTCTCCGGCGACGCGGTCATCGTGTTCGACCGCGTCGGCAACCTCACGTTCGCGAACGACGCGGCCCGCACACTGGTCGGCGTCGACCCCACGAAGACGATCTCCGACGACGTGGCCGCACGCACGTACATGCAGGCGGTGCGCGACCAACTGCCGCGTTTCATGCTCGATGCCGGCGCCACCAACGCGAACAGGTGGGAGGGAGAGATCGCGTTCCGTTCGCCGGAGGGTCTCGCCCGCACGTTCACGGTGATCGCACAGGTCGTGCGCGAACCGGACGGCTCCGTGCACCACTGGGCGACGATCGCCCGCGACATCACGGAGGAACGCCAGGCGCGCGCGGAACTCGACCGCATCGCCACGCACGACGCACTCACCGGCCTGCCGAACCGCGTGCTGTTCATCCGCAAGACGACCGAGGCACTGGAGAGAGCAGGCACCACGGGTGTGAAGGTGGCCGTTCTCTTCATCGACCTCGACAAGCTGAAGCACGTGAACGACACCATCGGTCACGCCGTGGGCGACCAGCTCATCGTCTCCATCGCGAAGCGATTGGCGAACGCTACCCGGCCGAACGACACCGTCGCACGCATCGCCGGCGACGAGTTCGTGGTGCTCTGCGAGGGCGTTCTGGACGACCACGTCGCACTCGACATCGCCGAGCGCATCCGCACTGCAATCACCGGGCCGCTCGTGCTGCACGGCGTCGAGATCGAGGCAGGCGCGAGCGTCGGTGTCGCCATGGCGACGGACGACCTCCTGGCGGAGATGAGCCCCGCCGACGCGGCCGTCACTCTGCTGCACTCCGCCGACACCGCGATGTACCGGGCGAAGCAGCGCGGACGCGGGCGCAGCGAGCTGTTCAACGACCAGATGCGCACGGCCGCACGCGAGCGTGCCGCTCTCGCGGCGGAACTGGAGCAGGCTCTTGCCGGCGACCAGTTCGAGATCGTCTACCAACCGATCGACCTGGCGCACGCCGACAGGATCGCCGCCGTCGAGGCGTTCCTGCGCTGGAACCACCCCACGAAGGGCCAGCTCTCCCCCGTCGCGTTCATCGATCTCGCTGACGAATCGGGCCTCATTGCGCCGATCGGCGACTGGGTCCTCGACACAGCGGCCGCGGACCTGCGCGCATGGATTGATGCGGGTCTCGTCGACCGCGGCACGTGCCTGCACGTGAACGTGTCGCGCCGTCAGTTGGCCGACACGACGTTCGTGGACCGCACCGCGAACATCCTGCGGGAGCGCGGCCTCGAGGGGACCCAGTTGGTCTACGAGACGAGCGAATCGACCCTCATCGACAGCAACCCCGCCGTGCTGCGCACGGTGAACGCACTGAAGCGCAACGGCGTGCGCATCGCGGTGGACGATTTCGGTGCGGGCAACTCGTCACTCGCGGCCCTCCGCACGTTCCCGGCCGACATCCTGAAGATCGACGGCACGCTCGTGCGCGACGTCGGACGAACCGACGGCGGCGACGACCCGATGGTGCGCTCGATCATCCAGCTTGCCCACTCGCTCGATCTCAGTGTGTGCGCCGAGTGGGTGACGAGCGACGACCAACTGAAGCGTCTGCGGGTTCTCGGGTGCGACCTCGTGCAGGGCAACCGCATCGGATCCACCGCGGCGCTGGCGGAGTTCACCGAACGCCTGGCGAGGCGGCGCGTCAGCGACGACGCGACGAACTAACGGTCCGTCAGGACTGCGCTTCGGCGGGAGCCGGGCCGGTGCCCGCGAAGTACGCGAGCAAAGGCGCCGCATCGTTCGAGATGCGCACCACGGACGTGCCGTTGATCATGTCGAGCGACACCGGGAGCGCGTACGACACTGCACCGCCCGAGGCCGCGGGCCGCAGCTTGCGCGCGAGATCGACGAGCTTGAGACCGTCATCCACCGAGAACGCCGAGGTCGACCGGCGCATCACCGATGCGGCGTCCAACGGGTGGGAGGCCACGTACTTCGCTGCCGACTTCAGCAGCGAGGTGACGAACTGGCGCTGCCGTGCGGTGCGGCCGATGTCGGCGGTGGGGTCGAGCTTCCAGCCGCCCTCCTTGTACTTCTGCTCGAAGTGGCGGGACCGCGCGAAGGCAAGAGCCTGCGTGCCGCCGACGGTCTTGCATGCCTTCCGGCCGATGTAGAAACCGGTGTGGCGGTCGCGTGACGCGCGGTCCACGCACAGCTCCACACCGTGGATGGCGTCGACGATCGTCTTGAACCCCTGGAAGTTCACCTCGAGGTAGTGGTGGATCGGGATGTTCAGCGCGCGCTGCACCGTGCGCACCACGGTGTCGGGGCCGTGCCGATAGGCGGCGTTGATCTTGTCGAACTTCTCGCCCGAGCCGATGCGGGCCCACAGGTCGCGCGGCACCGACATGAGCGACACGGACTCGTTCTTCGTGTCGTAGCGGAGCACCATCAACGTGTCCGAGCGCTGGCCGGGCTGGGTGTCGACGCCGCCGACGTTCGCGTAGTCGGGATCGGAGGGGTCGGAGCCCTCGCGTGAGTCGGAACCGACGAGCAGGTAGTTCTCGATGCCCGGAGTGGCCGGTGACAGTGCCGGGGTCACCGCCGACACCCGTGCGACCCCGTCGAGTTGCGCGTTCGTCGCGCGGACCAGCCCGAACGCACCGGCGAGCGACAGCACGACCGCCGTTCCCGCGATGACGACCCATCTCGGGTAACCCGAGAATCGCGACAGTGGGGACTCGGGCGGCACGAGCCAACGCTAGTCAGGATGATGCCGGCCGAAGATGCACCACATCGGCCGTGTCGAACCTGTGCGTGACCGCGCATTCGTCGAGCACCACGAGTCGACCGTCCGGTTCCACGTCGACGGCACGTCCGGTGACGAACCGGTCGCCCGGCAGTTCCACCCTGACGGGTGCCCCGATCGTGGCGAGAGCAGCGCGGTAGGCGGCATGCATCGATTCTTCGTCCAGTGCGAGCAACGTGTCGATGACGGGCAGCATCGCATCGAGGAACTCGGCCGGTTCGATCTCGCGGGACCAACCACTGCTCCTCAGGCTCGCTGCTGCCTCCGGTGCGGACGCGATGTTCACGCCGATGCCGACCACGACGAATGACGGTCTGTCACCCTCGAGAGGCCCCGCCTGCGCCAGCACACCCGCCAGCTTCGTGGTGCCGACGAGAAGGTCGTTCGGCCACTTCATCACGGCATCGACGCCGACGGACCGTGCGACATCGCGCGCCGCCATGGCAACAACCTGCGTCAGCACGTGCGGGTCACGGGGAACCGGGCGGAACAGAAACGACACGAGCAGGTTCTCCCCGGGCTCGGCCTGCCAGGTGCGGTCGAGACGGCCCCTGCCGGCCGACTGGAACCCGGCCCGCAGGACGGTGCGGTCGGGAGCCCCCGCCAGGCCCTCTTCCATGAGGTCTGCGTTCGTACTGCCCGTCTCTGCGACGAAGTTGACCCTCCAGGGGCTCGGTTGGTTCTTGTCGGCAAAGTCCATTGGGGCAAGATAGACCCCTGTGCTGAAGAAAATCCTGATTGCCAACCGCGGTGAGATCGCCGTCCGAGTCATCCGCGCCGCCCGCGAGCTCGGGATCGCCACCGTCGCCGTGTACTCCGAGCTCGACCGCAACGCCCT
>JBEGQK010000166.1:0-9780 GCA_041180985.1 Actinomycetota bacterium | reverse complement strand
GGCCGCCGGCGCGACCGTCTTCGCCACCGCATCGAGCAATGACAAACTCGAGCAACTGAGGCAGTACGGGCTCGACCACGGCATCAACTACGTGGCCGATGACCTCGCGAAGAAGGTCATGGAACTCACGGGCGGCAAGGGCGTCGACCTGGTGGTCGACTCCGTCGGCGGAGAGACCCTGGTGAAGAGCGTCGCCGCGCTCGCCTACCGCGGGCGCATCAGCTGGGTGGGCGACGCGGGCCGCGACCCGAACCCACCGGACGTCGGGATGATCAAGGGCAAGAACGCGCGACTCACGGGCGTGTTCCTCGGTGCAGAGATGGGCTTCAACCCGAAGCGGACCCACGGCATGATCGAGGATCTCCTCAACCGCGTCGCGAAGAAGGAGCTCACCGTCGTCACCGACCGCGTGTTCCACCTTGCTGAGGCGGCCGACGCCCATCGCTACATCGAGGGCCGAAAGGCCTTCGGCCGCGTCCTCATGACGCCGTAGTCGTCAACTCGGCTGGCTCTTGTTCCAGTTGTTCACCAGGGCCGCGTAGTGACCCTTCAGCGCCATGAGTTCGTCATGAGTTCCGATCTCACCGATGCGGGCGTCTGCGACCACTGCGATGCGGTCGGCGCGCTGCACCGTGGACAACCGGTGGGCGACCACGATGACGCTGCGACCGGTCATCAACCGGTCGAGGGCGGCCTCGATCAGCATCTCGGTGCCCGGGTCCAGGTTCGATGTTGCCTCGTCGAGAACGAGCACCGCCGGATCAACGAGAGCGGCGCGGGAGAGTGCGACCAGCTGCCGCTCGCCCGCCGACAGTCGTGAGCCGCGCTCGCGCACCTGCGTGTCGAGTCCCTCCGGAAGTGCCTCGAAGCGTTCACGCAGACCGAGAGAATCGAGCGCCGCGAGAAGCTCGGCTTCTGTCGCGTCGGGCTTGGCGATCAACAGGTTGTCGCGCACGCTGCCGTCGAACAGGAAGCCCTCCTGCGGGATCACCACGATTCGCTCGCGCAGGGAAGCGAGTGATGCCTTGCGCAGGTCGGTGCCGGCGAACGTGACCGCACCGCCAGACGGGTCGTAGAGACGTGCCATCAACTTGGCGAGCGTCGATTTGCCCGCACCGGTGGGACCGACGAGAGCGAGGCGCGTGCCCGCCTGCAGCGTCAGCGACACATCGTTGAGAGCCGGGCGCTCCACGCCGGCATACGCGAAAGTCACCGCGTCGACCACCAGATCGCCGGTGGGGGCCAGTTCCACGGGGTGGGCGTCCTCGTCGACATCGGGGACCGTGTCGAGGATCGTGAACAGCTTGTGCAGGGCCGCCGCCGCCGACTGCAGGGTGTTGTACAGCTGCGAGAGCTGCTGCACCGGGTCGAACAGGGTGGCGAGCAGCAGGACGAACGCCACGACGGTGCCGACGGAGACGTCGCCGCGGTGCACCAGCCACCCGCCGATGCCCACGATGAAGGCGGTCGACGCGATGCCGGAGAACTCGATGAGGCCGAAGTACCAGGTGCTCACCTTCACCGAGTGCATGTGACTGCGGAAGAGGGCCCGGTTCGACTCCTCGAATCGTCGGATCTGCTCGTCCTCGCGCGCGTACGCCTGGATGACGCGCACCCCGGTGATGCCCTCCTGCAGGGCCGAGAGGTTCGCCCCCACCTTCTCGCGCACCTCGAGGTAGGCCTTGTTCGCGTCGCGCTGGAACTTCACGGACGCCGCGATGATGAACGGGAACACGATCAGGGTGATGAGGGTCAGTTCCCAGGAGAGCGAGAAGAGAAGGAAGAACGCGAGGAAGAGGAGCAGCCCCGACGAGATGAACTGCATCAGGCCGAACTGCACGAGTTCCGACATGGACTCGACGTCGGCGGTCATGCGCGACACGAGCACGCCCGCCTTCTCCCGGTCGAAGAACGCCATCGACTGGCGCTGGATGTGGGCGAACACCCTGGTGCGCAGGAGACGGAGGAACCCCTCGCCTGCCTGGTTCAGCTGCATGTACTGCGCGCGTGCCGCGACATAGGAGACGGCGACGACCACCAGGTACGCGATGACCGAGCGGTTCAGTGCAGCTGCGTCCTTGCCCTTGATGCCGGCGTCGATGCCGTGGCGCACCAGCACGGGACCGGCCAGGGTGCACGCGGTGGTCACGATGACGAGCAGGAACGCCCACAGCGCCGGCCTGCGGAACTCGCCTGCCATGCGGAGACAACGCGCCAGCACGACCCGCGTCTGGCTGCGGTCGAGCTTGTCGGCCTCCTCGATGCCGCCGCCCCTGCGGCCACCACCACCTCCGGCGAACATCACTCACCGTCCTTCGGTTGGCCCGCCGACCAGGCGGCAAGGACCTCGCGGTACTTGGCGCTGCTGGCGAGGAGATCCTGGTGGGACCCGGCCGCGGCGATGACGCCGCGATCGAGCAACACCACCGTGTCGGCAAGCTCAATCGTGGCGGGACGGTGGGCGATGACGATCGTCGTGCGCCCGCGCATCACCGTGGCGAGCGCGTCACGGATCTCGTGCTCCTTGGTGGGGTCCACGGCAGACGTTGCGTCGTCGAGCACCAGCACCCGCGGGTCCGCGACGATCGCACGCGCGATGGCGATGCGCTGGCGCTGGCCGCCCGACAGCGAGAAGCCGCGCTCACCGAGCGTGGTGTCGTACCCCTCGGGGAGTTGCTGCACGAACTCATGTGCACCCGCGAGCTTCGCAGCGCGGATGATGACGTCCTTCTCGACGCCCGGACGGGCGAACGCGATGTTGGCCGACACGGTGTCGTTGAAGAGCAGCGTGTCCTCGAACACGACGCCGACCGAACGGCGCAGGTCACCCAGCCTCAGCTCGCGCAGGTCGATGCCGTCGAGTTCGATGGAGCCCGACTGGGGGTCGTAGAAGCGCAGCAACAGGCGCGCGAGAGTCGACTTGCCCGAGCCGGTGGCACCGACCACCGCAACGGACTCCCCCGGCGCGATCGTCCAGTCGAGACTGTTCAGGACCCGCACGTCGGTGTGGCCGAGGTCGTAGCCGAAGCGCACGTTCGCGAAACGGACGGCACCGACGGGCTGGGCGAGACCGGCCGCGGGCAGCTTGCGCGGCTTCGGCGGGTCGGCAATCGCCGGCTCCTCGGAGAGGATCTCGTTCACGCGCATAAGCGCGGTCGCGGCGCGCTGCCCCATCGCCACCGTCATGCCGATGTTGCGCATCGGCCAGATGAGCATCGTCAGGTAGGTGTTGAAGGCCACCAGACCGCCGAGCGTCATGTCGCCGTTGATCACGCGGTGGCCGCCGATGCCGAGAACCGCGACGAGACCCAGGTTCGGGAGCAGGTCGATGGCCGGCAGGAAGCGGCTGCGGATGCGGGCCGCCTTCATGGACTCCGTGCGGATGTCGTTCGCTTCCTTGTCGAGCTTGGTCTGCTGCACGGCCTCGGCACCGAACCCCTTGATGACGCGGATGCCGGACACCGACTCCTCCACGACGTTCGCGAGTTGCGCCTGCTCCTGCTGCACGGCCATGACGGCGGGATGGATCTTGTGCGAGAAGCGGCGTGCCGACACGTTGATGAACGGCAGCGGGAACAACGCGACCGCGGCGAGCAACGGGTCACTGATGAACAGGATGATGACCACGAAGAACACCATCGTGACCTGCGAGGCGAAGATCGGGATGTTGACCACGAACCCCTGCACCTGCTGCAGGTCGCTCGATGACCGGCTCATCAACTGGCCGGTCTGGGCTCGGTCGTGGAACCCCACGTGCAGACCCTGGATGTGGGCGAACAGACGCTCGCGCAGCGTGGTCTCGGTGACTCGGCTCTCGCGGAACGCGATGAACCTGCGCCAGGCCGCGAAGAAACCGGCTATCGATGCCGCCGCCAGGATGAGCAACGTCCAGAAAAGCAACGAGCCGTTCTCGTTGATGCCCTTGTCGATCGCGAGGCGCGTGAGCTGCGGGACGGCGACCTTTCCGAGGGTCCACGAGAGACCGACCGCGACGCCCGTCAGCAACTGACGGCGCTGCAGCTTGAGCGTGGAATAGAGAAGGCGCCAGCCCTCCCGAGTCACACCCTTGGTCTCGTCGGCCATCGGGTTACTTGTGCGCAGACGGAGAGAGTGAGCGGACCGCGTCCCAGTGCTTCAGCTCCGGGTCGAACGGCATGATCGCGAGCGACGACGTGGTGACGCCGTTGTCGAAGTAGTCCTTGATGCGCCCGCGGCAGTACTCGGGCGAACCGTGGATGACGATGTCGTCGACGACGGAATCCGGGATGGCGGCGAGAGCGGCCTTGCGGTCCCCCGCCTTCCAGTTGTCCCACATGCCCTTCAGTTCGTCGCCGCGACCGAGCCACGCGTGGAACGCCGCGTACACGGGAACGTTCAGGTACGCCGCGATCGCGAACCGCGCCGCCTGGCGGACGACGTCTGCGTTCTCCGACGGGCACACGAAGATGCGCGCCACGATCTCCTTCGGCTGGCCGCCCGACGCCTCGTTCACCACGGCTGCGACGCGCTTCACGTCCTCCGGCGAGAGCCAGTTGATGATGGTGCCGTCGGCCTCCCGTGCGGCGAGGCGAAGCATGCCCTCGCGCAGTGCCGCAACGAGGATCTGCGGCTTCTGTTCCGGCTTGATGCCGAGACGGAACCCGTCGACGGTGAACGTGTCATAGGACTTCGCGACCTTCTCGCCCGACAATGCATCGTTCAGGAAGCGCACGACGTCGCGCACCTTCTTGTAGGGCTCCTCGAACGGGATGCCGTTCCACTTCTCCACGATCACGTTGCTCGACGAGCCAATCCCGATGGCGAAGCGCCCGGGGGCCGCATCGGCGAGCGTGGCGACCGACTGCGCGAAGCACGCAGGGCTGCGGGTGTAGGCGGGGACGATTGCCGTGCCGAGACGAAGGCGCGGTTCCCACGCTGACGCGAGTGCGAGCGGAGTGAACGCGTCCGCACCGTCGGCCTCTGCCGACCAGATGTCGGTGTAACCCATGTCGGCAAGCTCCACCAGCTTGTCCCGCTGCGCGTGCAGGTGTCCCGGGAGCGGCACGGTCATGCCCGGCCGGACCGGCATTCCGTTGTGGCTCTGTGCGCCGTATGCGTTCATTGTTCCCCCTTGTCGTGCCCCGTCACGGGCCCTTGTGGATGCGTGCGATGCAGCTCTGGCTGGCGGTGGCCATCAGAGTCCCGTCCTGCGCGTACATGTGGACGAGACCGTGGCCGAAGCCCCGGGCCAGCCCGTGCACCTTGATGTCGATCAGCACCCATTCCGTGGGCACGAGGTTCATCACGCGCAGTGTGTTGTCGAGCGAGTTTCCGCCGCCGCGAATGCCGAGTGCCTGGCCGACGCCGCGCGGCACGAAGTCCCCGAGAACGCCGAGGGTCGCTGCATCGACGCCGTCGATGAACGAGGGCAGCCGCGCCCACATCACCGTGTGCCCGTCGTTCTTCGTCCCGTCGAGTTCGTCCTCGCGGCGCACGCGGACGAGGCGCTCCTCCATGAAGTCATGGATCGACTCTTCCGTGGTCCAGCGGTGCTCGTACTCGGGGCACGTCTCGGGCGCCGGTGCGTCGGGTGCGGTCTCCCACTGGCCGGAATACTCGAAGTCCCTGTCACCGAGCGCGGCGTTCACCACCAGGATCTCGCGCTCCCCCACGTGGGCCACCACACGGGCCTGGGTGATCGCGTTGCCGGCGACGGGCACGATGACGTCGATGTCCATGACCTCGCCGGGACGCGCGTAGCTCAGGTACTGCGCCGTCGACCACACAAGCTTGCGCCCGGTCGAACCCTCGAGGGCGGAGATGGCGGCACCGAGACCCGCGCCCCCGTACAGGAAATTGCCCCCGGTGCAGAGCTTTCTCTCGATGGGGAGGTACCAACGGAAAGGGTTGTGGGTCTGTTCCAGACCGAGAAACGAACGACTATCCATTGCGGGTTCAACGCTAGTTGCGGCACGCCATCCCCAACGGATTGAAGCGCCGCGTGGTGGGCTAAGTTGCGCCCCCATGGGGGAAACACCGTGGTTGGGTGACGCATGTTCGCTCGTGGAGGAATTCCGCGCGGGCCGGCGGTCACCGGTGGAGGAAATGAAGGCGACTCTCGCCGCCGTCAGGGCGAGTGGTCTGAACGCGATCTCGTTCGTCGACGAGGATGGCGCACTCGCGCGTGCCGCTGCCGCCGACGTGTCGAAGCCGTTCGGTGGCGTGCCGCTCGGCGTGAAGGAACTCGACCACGTCGAGGGCTGGCCGGCCACGGAGGCATCGGTGCCGCTCGCCGACCGCGTCTCCGGGTGGACGTCCACCATGGTGGAGAGACTCACGAAGAACGCAGGTGCCAATCACTTCGGGCTCACCACGTCGAGTGAGTTCGGCGGCGTCAACATCACCCGCACCGTGCTGAATGGCGTCACGCGCAACCCGTGGAACACCGCGCACACGCCGGGTGGTTCGTCGGGCGGAACCGGAGCCGCGGTGGCCGGCGGTCTCTTCACCCTCGGCACCGGCGGCGACGGCGGCGGTTCGATCCGCATCCCCGCCGGCTTCAACGGCCTCGTCGGCCTGAAGTCCACCTTCGGCCGCATCCCGCGCGGCCCGCACGTGGAGTACGGGAACCTCACGGTCACCACCGGTGGCCTCACGCGCAGCGTGCGCGACACCGCACGGTGGTTCGACGTGTGCAACGGCCACCACTCCGCCGACCCGCTCAGCCTGCAGCGCGTCGAGGGATGGGAAGCCGGTCTCGGCACGGTCCCCGTGAAGGGACTACGCGTCGCCATCGTCCCCGACTGGGGCGGTGCCGTCGTCTCCCCCGCCATGTGGGACGTGCTGCTCGAGAGCGCCGACTTCCTCGTGGAGAAGGCGGGCATGAAGCGCGTCGACAACGTCGACACGTCGCTGCCGCGCATGGGTGCCGCCTGGTCGATCAGCGGCATGCTCGAGATCGCCGCGCTGCTCGGCGACAAGTGGCCGGCGTGCGCGGACGACCTGACACCCGAGATGCGCGCGGGTCTGCGTGTCGCTGAGGGTCGTTACGGTGCCGCAGAGCGGGCGAAGATCGAGGCGCGCCGTGCGCAACTGAACGTCCGCATGCACGAGATCTTCGAGCAGGTGGACATCGTCATCACCGCGTCGAACCCCGACATCGCGTTCACGGCCGAGGGACCGCTGCCCGACACGTTCGGCGGCATCGTCGCCGGCGCGGGCAACAACGGTCTCCTCACGTTCCCGTGCAACCTGCACGGAAACCCCGGCATCTCGGTTCCCGCGGGCACGGTCCACGGCCTGCCGGTCGGGCTGCAGATCATCGGTCGTCACTTCAGCGAGCAGACACTCCTGGAACTCGCTCTCATCCTCGAGCGCGAGCGCCCGTGGCCCCTCGTCGCACCGGGGGCACCGCTGTGAGCGCCAACACCGGCCCCCTTTCGGGGATCAAGGTGGTCGACCTGTCGGTGATGATCTCCGGCCCGCTCGCCGCCATGATGCTGGCCGACCAGGGTGCCGATGTCATCAAGGTGGAGTCGCCGGGCATCGGCGACATGATGCGCTTCCTCGGTTCGCAGAAGGGCGGCATCACCGGCATCTTCGCGCTGCACAACCGCGGCAAGAAGTCGATCGGGCTGAACCTGAAGAGCGACAAGGGACGGCAGATCCTGCGCGACCTGATGAAGGATGCCGACGTGGTCATCCAGAACTTCAGGCCGGGCGCCCTCGAGAAGCTCGGCTTCGGCTACGAGGACGTGAGGAAGTTCAACGACCGCGTCGTCTACGTGTCGATCAGCGGTTTCGGCCCCGACGGGCCGCGCAGCGGGCAGCGCGTCTACGACAACGTCATCCAGGCGGCATCAGGCCTCGCATCGGTGCAGACCGACAAGGCGACCGGCCGGCCACAGGTCTTCCGCACGCTCGTGTGCGACAAGGTCACGTCCTACACCGTCGCCCAGGCGGTCACAGCGGCGCTGTTCGCGCGCGAGCGCGGCCGCGGCGGCCAGCACATCGAGATCTCCATGCTGGATTCCGCGATCGCGTTCATGTGGCCGGACTCCGCCATGGACGCCGCGCTTCTTGATGACGACGTCGCGCGCACACCCACCATCGGCGAGAACTACGCGGCGCTGGAACTGAAGGACGGGTTCGTCACGGTGTCGGCGGTGTCACAACCCGAGTTCGAGGGCTACTGCGCCGCTCTCGGCAACCCGGACCTCGCGAAGGACCCACGGTTCGCGGACGCCGCCGCGCGCTCGGCAAACACCGCGGAACTGCGCCTCGAGATCAAGAAGCTGACCGACGCCATCACGGTGGAGCAGTTCCTGGCGAACGCCGTCACGTTCGACGTGCCCGCGAGCGGCATCAACACGCTGCACAACGTGCACGAGGAACCTCAGGTGCAGCACAACGGCACGTTCGTGGTGCGCGAGCACCCGAAGGCGGGCTCAATCCGTGAGGCACGCAACGCACCGCACTTCCGGGGAACACCCACGTCGATGCCGGCCACTGCGCCCGACCGCGGCGAGCACAGCGACGAGATCGTCGCGTCGCTGGGTCTCGATGCGTCCGCCCTGCGGGCGGAGGGAGTGATCTTCTAGTTCACTTCACGATCGCGCGGCCGACGATCTCCTTCATGATCTCGGACGTTCCGCCGTAGATCGTCTGGATGCGGCTGTCGGCCCACGCACGCGCGATCTTGTACTCGTTCATGTAGCCGTAGCCACCGTGCAGTTGCAGGCAACGGTCCACGACCTTGTTCTGCAGTTCCGTCGTCAGGAACTTCGCGGCGGCAGCCTGCTCGGCCGTGAGCTTGCCCTCGCAGTGCAGCTCGAGGCAGCGGTCCACGTACGCGCTCGCCATCTGCACCTCGCTGTGCAGCTCGGCAAGGAGGAACTTCGAGTTCTGCATGGACGCGATCGACTGGCCGAACGCCTTGCGCTCCTTCGTGTACTCGATGGTCCAGCGCAACGCTGCCTTCGCCACCGCGACCGCCCCGATCGCCATCCCGAAGCGCTCCTGGGCCAGGTTGTGCATCAGGTACATGAAACCCATGCCCGGTTCGCCCAGCACGTTCTCGGCCGGCACCTCGACGTTGTCGAAGAACAGCTCGGCGGTGTCCTGGGCGTGCATGCCCAGCTTGTCCAGGTTGCGGCCGCGCTCGAAACCCCTCATGCCGCGCTCCAGCACGATCAATGAGAAGCCGCGGTGGCCGGCCTCGGGGTCGGTGCGGCACACCGTGAGCACGAGATCGGAGTTGATGCCGTTCGTGATGAAGGTCTTCGACCCGTTCACCACGTAGGTGTCACCCATCTTCACCGCCGTGGTCTTCACACCCGCCATGTCGCTGCCGGCGTTCGGCTCCGTGATGGCGATCGCGGTGATGTACTCGCCGGTCACCATCTTCGGCAGCCAGCGCGCCTTCTGGTCGTCGTTCGCAAGAGAGAGGTAGTACGGCAGCACGATGTCGTTGTGCAGCGTCATGCCGTTCGCGGAGCCGATGACACCCGTGTCACTGACCTCTTCCTGCATGACCGCGCCGAACTTGTAGTCGTCGACACCGCCGCCGCCGTACTGCTCGGGCACGTGGTAGCCGAGGAAACCGTGCTTGCCTGCCTCCAGCCAGATCTCGCGCGGGGCGATGCCGTCCTTCTCCCACTGCTCGTGGTTCGGCACGACCTCCTTGTCGAGCCAGCTGCGGAAGGCGGCCCGGAACTGCTCGTGGTCGGCGTTGTAGACGTTGCGTTCGAGGAAATCCACGTGGCGAATCTACGCCAGCACCGCGCGGGCCACTAAGTCCGC
>JBEGQK010000165.1:0-22803 GCA_041180985.1 Actinomycetota bacterium | reverse complement strand
GGGTACTTGCGCTGCAGGCGGGGGTTGTAGAGGAAGTTCTCGTCCTCCACGTAGAACAACGGCCCCTTGTCCTGTGGACAGGCGAGGATGCTCAGGAGTGCTGGGTCGATGGCCATGGGGTTCCTTAACAAGAGGTGATGATCGAGAGGAGTTCGGCGACGTGATCGTCGCATTCGGCGCGGGTGGACGCCTCGAGGTTGAGACGCAGGAGCGGCTCAGTGTTCGACGGCCGCAGGTTGAACCACCAGTCGCCGCAGTCCACCGTGAGCCCGTCGATGCGGTCCTGCGGTTGGTCCGGGAAGCGCTTCGCAACGATGTCGATGACCGCGTTCGGGTCGGCCACCTCCGTGTTGATCTCGCCGCTCGCCTCGTACCGTTCGAACGGCACGCGCAACTCGCTGAGAGGCTTCCCCGCGCGGGACATCTCGGCCAGGATGAACATCGCGGCGATGATGCCGCTGTCGGCCCGGAAATTGTCGAGGAAGTAGTAGTGGGCGCTGTGTTCGCCGCCGAAGACCGCACCCGTCTCGGCCATCACCTGCTTGATGTTGGAGTGGCCCACCTTTGTGCGCACCGCCACACCGCCGTTCTCGCGGACGACCTCGGGGACCGCCTTCGAACAGATCAGGTTGTGCAGGATCGTGGCGCCGGGATTCGTGCGAAGGATCGCCGCCGCGAGAATGGCGGTGGTGGTGGACCCACTGAGTCCCCGGCCCTTCTCGTCCACCACGAACACGCGGTCCGCGTCCCCGTCGAACGCGAGCCCGACGTCGAATCCGCCGGTCACCACGCGGGCCTGGAGATCGCGCTGGTTCGCCGGCTGGATCGGGTCGGCGGGATGGTTCGGGAACGAGCCGTCGAGCTCGGGGTACATGACCTCGAGTTCCATCATGGGCAGACGGTCGAAGACGACGGGAACGATGAGTCCGCCCATGCCGTTTGCGGTGTCGGCAACCACCTTCATCGGCTTCAGCGCCGACCGGTCGATGAACCCCACGACATGGTCGGCGAACGCATCGAGCATCGTGCTGCCCGACACCACTCCCCTCCGCGACGACTGCGCCGGGCCGTTGCCGGCCAGCACCCGCTTGGCGGTGTCACGGATCTCGGCGAGTCCGGTGTCGAGTCCGACGGGGCGCGCGCCCGACAGACAGAACTTGATGCCGTTGTACTGCGCGGGATTGTGCGACGCGGTGAACATCGCACCGGGCATGTCGAGTGTCCCGGCAGCGAAGTAGATCATGTCCGTGCTCGCGAGACCGAGGTCAATGATGTCGACTCCGCACGAGTTCGCCCCGTCTGCGAAGGCGCGAACGAGCGACTCGCCGGTCTGGCGCATGTCACGCGCGACGACGATCGACGGTGCCCCTGTGAACGTCGCGAACCCCACCCCGAGGGCGTGCGCGACCTCTTCGTTCATCTGGTCGGGAGTGGTGCCCCTCACGTCGTAGGCCTTGACGATTGCGTCAAGGGTGCGTGGGTCAGTTGTCATCGCCCGTTGAGGCTAGCCCCAGTTCCTCGTCGTCGATAACGACCGAGCGGCGTTCCGGCATGGCGGTTCCGTAACGGAACCTGCGTCGCGCGAACCACACGACCATGCAGATTCCTGCAAAAGTGAGGACGTAACTGAAGTTGTCGAGCCCGGACGGTTCGTACGACAAAGTGACATGTGTTGACGTCGGGACGACCACCATCATGTTCGGCGCCGCGCGGTACGCGGCCGAGGCACCCTTGACCTGCCAGTTGGGGAAGTAACTCACCTTCACCAGAACCGGGACGCCGGTCCGGTCGACATCGAACGAGATCGACTCTTCCTCCAGGTCGATGTTCGACACTTTCACCGACGGCAATGACGTCGCGGTGATTGTCCCGGCCGGCTTCACGATGTCCACCTGGCGTCCCGACTCCCCCGGCTGGCCGACCTGGCGCGACGTGTCGACCACAACATCGATGTGCTGCCAGTCGGACGGACCGTTCGCGACGGGAAGAGCGGACCACTCGTCACCGTGCTGGAACCACGACATGCCCACTTCCAGCCAACGCTCGCGTTGGTCGCCAGTTCGCGGGTTCACCACGACCGGCTGCACGTTGAGCGGTTCGACGAGCGTCGTATCCGCGATCTCGTAGATGTGCCAGGGCCCGGTGGTGGCGACTTCCTTGAGGTCGGGTTCTGTCGCCGCCTTCGAGACCGCCTCCGGCGTGAACGCCATGTAGTAACGGATGCCGAGCGACCGCATGTACCTCACGCCGAGCTTCGGGTTGTTGTTGTCGTAGCGGAGCTCGCGCACGGGGTTGCTGCTCTGCTTGGAGAGTGCGGCCGCCGACACGAAGTGGTACGGAGTGGTTCCGGCAGCCTCGAAGTAGAGGCCCTCCATGGAGCCGATGCAGCCCTTCGTCCAGAACGGCAGCAACATGAGTCCCATGGTGGTGCCGTACTTGTTCAGCTCCCCGTTGTTCTCCCACAACGCACGGCCGCACCCGTGCGTCTGGCTCTCGCCGAGCGTCTTCATGGCCTGGACGACGTCGTGGTACTCCTTGTACGCACCCTTGCCCTCGTAACCGGAGAAGTTCCACCGTGCCCATCCGTCACTGAACGCGCGCGAGGACGGGAACTTGAACGGACCCCACACGTAGCTCGTCTTCGTCGCCGTCGACTCGATCCGCGCGCCGGGGAGGCTCTGGTAGCGCACGCCGATCACGACGAGACAGAACACGGAGACCGACGCGAGGACGGCGGTGAACACCGGGAGCCGCGGTTCGGGGGGGATGACACCCGGGTTGCGCTGCATGAAGACCGATTGCTTCACGAAGAGCGCGATGTCGAACACGCCGATGAGCGCCAGCAGGTACCGCAGCAGGTACACGAACGGCAGGATGCGCGGGTTCCACAGCAGACCGATCACCGGCAGGCTGTTCTGCGCGACCTTGACGCCGATCATCAGGATCACCGAGTACACGCCCATCCACGTGCCGAGGAACCTCTTCTTCCCGATCGACCCGACGAACCCGGCGATGGCCAGGAAGACGAGCAGGTAGTTGAACACCGGGGCCAGCGGGAAGAACATCTTCCAGAGCGAGTCGGTGGCGCCACTGGGGCGCGGCTCGTACTTCATGTCGGTCATGAATTTGTGGCCACCGAGGAACGGCACCACCCAGAAGGCGGACAACAGAATGGACGTGCCGATCGTGATCGCACCGAACCTCAGCCGTTGCCTGTCCCACTTCATGACGACCATCAGTGCCGCGCCGACGAACACGAAGATGAGGACGATGCCGTGGCTCAGTGCGGACAGCGCAATGACGACCGCGGCCCACCCCCGGTGCCTGCCGTCGTCGAGGCCGCGGGCGAGCAGGCCGAGCCCGAGCATCGCAAGCATCAACGCGATCGAGAACGAGAACTCCCCCGCCATGGTGGACGCCATGTTTCCGCCGTAGATGGTGAAGCTCTCGTCGTACAGGAACATGACGGCGCCGATGGTCAGAAGCTCGGGCAGCGGGTACGCGAGCTTCGAGAGCTTGCCCATCGCCCACACCGCGGCCGGGAACGCAACCAGGCCGAGAACAGCGATGATCTTGAATGCGATGCCGTACGGGAGGAGGACGTCGAGCAGGACGATCAACAACGCGGGCACGACCATGTAGAAGCGGTACATGGGGAAGCCCGCGTACCAGTCCATGCTCCAGCCGGTCAGGCGCCAGTGCGGCAGGAGAACGTCGCGCAGGTAGGCGGGCCCCCACACGTGAGCGCCCATGTCGCCGCCGGTCGGCGTGTTGTTGCGGAAGATGAGGCTCGGCTGCATCGTGGCGAACACCATGAGGGTCGCGCCGAGGACGATGGCGGTGGTGAGCATCGACTTGAGCGTCAGCGAGAGCTCGGAGTCCCCGACCGCCGCCGGCTCGACTGCTTCCGCGTTCACGTCGTTCATTCCATCACCTCCGCCCCGGCATCCGTCAATTCAGCAAGGACACGACGAGGAGACCCGTTGCGTTGAACGCCATGTGGGTGACGATGCACAGCCCGAGCCGGCTCGTTCGCCGGTAGCACCACCCCAGCACGAGTGCGAAGGCCAGCAACCCGGGGAACTCGATGGGTTGGAGATGGATTGCCGCGAAGAGAACGGCGGCGATCAACCATGCGCGCGTGGCACCGAGGGAGTTTGCCAATCCCTGCTGGACCAACCCGCGGTACACAAGTTCCTCGATGAAGGGTGCCCCGATCACGACGACGGCCACAAGGACGACGACCCACGCGCCGCTCGCCGAGTCGCTCAACTCGCGGGCGCGCCTCTCCACCTCGTCGGGAGAGAACTGGTCGGGGAACACCCGCGACAGCGGCCAGTTGACGATGTTCACGAGAACGAACTGGCAGAACACACCGAGCGGCAGCCCGACAAGGACATCCTTCCCGGTGAACGCGAGGCCGTAGTCGTGACGCATCGATCCGCTGCCGATGCCGCGACTGAGCAGCACGAGGAAGAGGAAGAACACCGTCCAGAGGCCGAGTGCAGAGGCCGCCGTGGCACCGATCGGGATGGGGTCCCCGGAATGCTCGGGTCTCCACACGAGAACCATCGCGAGGATGGATGCGATGTTCCCCAGCAGGAACGCCCCGAACCAGTACCCCAGCGCGTTGCGACCGTTGAGGGCCGGGAAATTCGGGACGGTCTCCACGGCTGACGTCAGCCGGCGAGACGACCGGCGTCGTACACGTGGACCCTGAATCGACGGTCCTCGAGGTGCCACCCGGTCGGCGGCTTCGTTCGGTCGGCGTGGATGGTGCACAAGTCGTAACTGTGCGGGTCGCGCTCAGGGCTCAGGTTGTCCAGCCACACGAGGGACCGTGCGTACTGGTACGTCAACGTGACGGCGGCGGGATGAACGCAACCCTGACGTGTGCAATGCCGTGCCATGTGGAAAACGGTAATGGAGCATGCCTGTTGTGACGGGGGATACCCGCCAGAAACATCCCCTCACGCCGCCCGTAGCATGAGCCCATGAGCGACCTGCCTCCCCCGCCGCCACCGCCCCGCAACCAGCCGCCCCGGGCGCCGTTCAAGGGCTTCAGTCCCCGCAACCAGAAGGGCCAGGGTGCCGACCAGGGCAATCGTCCTCCCATGCCGCGCTGGGCAATCTGGGCAATCGTCGCTGCCATCATCACGATCGGTGTGGGCGCGCAGATGTTCGCCTCCCCCAGTGGCGAGAAGCTGTCCTACACCGAGTTCCTGCAGCAGGTGCGCAACGGGTCGGTGCAGAAGGTGACCATCAACAACGCCACCAACACCATCACGGGCACCCTGTCCGACGGCAGCAAGTTCACCACCACAGGTGCGGTCACCCTGTCCGACGCCGACGAGCAGCTCCTGAAGCAGATGGGTGTCGACTACGACTACAAGACCCCGCAGGCGAACTGGTTCACCAGCCTCGTGCCGATCGTCCTGCCCTTCCTCTTCGTCATCGCGTTCTTCATGTGGATGCAGCGCCGCGCAATGGGCCAGCAGGGCAACATCATGTCCATCGGGCGCAGCAAGGCGAAGGCGTACCAGGCCGACAAGCCGTCCACCACGTTCGCCGACGTCGCCGGTTACGACGGGGTGAAGATGGAGATCAAGGAGGTCGTCGACTTCCTGCGCATGCCCGAACGCTTCAAGGAGATCGGTGCACGCGTGCCGAAGGGAATCCTGCTCGTCGGCCCGCCCGGAACGGGCAAGACACTGTTCGCGCGTGCCGTCGCGGGAGAGGCCGGCGTCGGCTTCCTGTCGGTCACGGGCTCGGACTTCATGGAGATGTTCGTGGGCGTCGGCGCCAGTCGCGTGCGCGACCTCTTCCTGCAGGCGCGCAAGATGGGTCGCGCAATCATCTTCGTCGACGAGATCGACTCGATCGGCCGCAAGCGCGGCGCCGGTCTCGGTGGCGGTCACGACGAGCGCGAGCAGACCCTCAACCAGATGCTCGCCGAGATGGACGGCTTCGAGACCACGGAGGGCATCGTCGTGCTCGCCGCGACGAACCGCCCCGACATCCTCGACCCCGCACTGCTGCGCCCCGGTCGCTTCGACCGTCAGATCGTGGTCCCGCTGCCGGAGGCGGACGAGCGTCTCGCCATCCTGAAGGTGCACTCGCGCGACAAGCGGATCGGCCCCGATGTCGACCTCGACACCATGGCGAAGGCCACGCCCGGCATGAGCGGTGCGGACCTCGCCAACCTCGTCAACGAGGCGGCCCTGTTCGCCGTTCGCCGCGGCAGCGCCCACATCGAGCGCATCGACTTCGAGAACGCCCGCGACCGCGTCGTGCTCGGCGCGAGCCGCGAGAGTCTCGTCCTCACCGCGGAGGAGAAGAAGGCCACGGCCTACCACGAGGGCGGCCACGCCATCCTCGCCACGGTGCTGCCGAACAGCGATCCGCTGCACAAGGTCACCATCCTCCCGCGCGGCATGGCACTCGGCGTCACGTGGACCCTGCCCGAGGAGCGTCACACGTACTCACGCGAGTACTTCCTCGACGTCATCTGCAAGGCAATGGGTGGGCGCGTCGCCGAGAAGATCGTGTTCAAGCAGTTGAACAGTGGTGCAGCCAACGACCTTGAGCAGGCCACCAACATCGCGCGCCGCATGGTGCGCGAATGGGGCATGTCCGACTCCGTCGGGCCCATGGCATGGCACGGTCAGCAGCAGGTGTTCCTCGGCGAAGATCTCATGACGAGCGGACGTGAGTACTCCGACGCCACGGCCAAGACCATGGACGACGAGATCGCCCGCATCCTGCTCGAGCAGGAGCAGCGCGCGCACGACCTCCTGATGAAGCACCGCAAGGGTCTTGATCTCGTCGCGCAGGCATTGCTCGACCAGGAGACCATCGACGGGCCCACCGTCGGACGTCTCATCCAGCAGGGCCTCGACACACCGGCCGCGAGCGAGACACCGATCAGCTGATCAGTTCCGGTGCGAATCCCCGAAGCCGTGCTCGTGCGTCGGGGTGGAACCGGGCTCCCGGCACTCGGCGATTGCCGCCCACAAGTCCTGCGCCTTCACCGGGCCGAGGAAGCCGGCGCGAACGGCACCGGCGCTGTCCACCACGATCAGACTGGGGACGGCCTCGATGCGGTACCGCTTGTGCAGGTCACGGTTCGCGGTGTACTCGATGTCGGCCACTGCGACCTCGCGTGACTCCACCACGCGCGCCTTCTGCACCATGTCGGCACACGCATCGCACGTCGCCGAAGTGAAGAGAAGCACGAGCCACGGAGCACCGGGTTGCGGGAAGTCGCCGCGGTCGATCTGGGTGGGCAACTGGAATCCGCCCTGCGTCGGGGCGTCAGACCGTCTCCTGCGCATCACCAACGAGACGAGGAGCGCCACAGCAACGCCGACCGCCACGAAGACCGCGTTCATTGCGCGGGCCTCACGGGGAGACCACCGACGATCGTGAATCCCACCAGTCCGTGGTTCCGCGCCATCCTTCGCTGCACCGCCACGGGCACGGTCGACTCGATGACGACCTCACCGACGGGTGCGTCGGGCGGCACGTTCAGGCTCGCAACGGATGCGGGGCCGATGGGGAGATTCTCGAGCCCGGGAATCGCCACCTTCCCTCCCGGTCCGTAGGCAGAGACCGTGAACGTTCCGGTGTCGGCGGTCGTGTTGAGGATGGTGACGGCGTTCAGTGCACCACCTATGAGGCCGCTCGGCAATCGCCACGTGCCCGAGACGAGACCGTCGGCAAGTCCGTTCGTGACGGCCGTGAACGAACTGCCGCCGGTGCGTTGCGAGAGCACGTGCTCCACCACGAGGCCGACGTTGTTGAGCGACGACACCACCATGGCGTGGTCACCCTTCGGCAGGTCGGCCACCTCGGCGGTGTTGATGGCCACGATGGATCCGGCGGGAACGTCGATCTCCTGGGTGGGGGTGGCGGCCACGTTGTTCTCGTCGATCGGCAGTCCGTTCGTGATCCCCTCGCCGAAGAAGGTGACCTGCACCTTCGATGTCTCCCCGCCGGGGTTGTACGCGATGAGGAGCTCCTCCACGGTTGATCCCGTGCGACCGGATGTGAACCACCACTGAGCGAGAGGGCGCGACGTTCCGATCGTCGTGGAGTACCCGAGCCGACCGAGTCCGATGTAGTGCTGGATGCGCGACGCCACGACCCTGCCGGTGGTGGCCGTGACGGAGACGGCGAGCCGCGCCTCGTCGCGGGCCCCGAGGTCCGCCATCGACAGGCTCTTCGCGGAACGAGGTGCGACGATGAGTCCCTGCAGGTTGGCCGGGTTTCGTGAACCTTCCTTCGTGGTGTAGGTCATGTTCACCACGGCGGCATCCGGGTACGGGTTCGTGATGACGATTCTTTCGGTGCTCCCCTCGGCGGTGAATCCGTCGGCGAAGTGCCACGTCACTGATGTGTCGGGGGCGCACTGGGAGGTCACGTCACCACCGGGGAACTCCAGTTGCTGCTCGACCGTGCCCGTGGTCCCGACGAGTTCCACCTGCGGCACGACGACCCCGACGGTGCGGCCGCGGAGGAACTCCACCTGCGCGCGTGAGCGCGGCTTCACGACGACCGCCTGCTGCTCGATCGGGTCTGCCGACATGAACGACACCGACGCGACCAGGTCGGTCTCCCCCGGGTTCGAGATGTTCACGTACGCGTTCGTGACGCCGTCGCCGGCGGCCGCGCCGGGACAGAACCAGGACGAGCTGATTCGCCGGGTGTCGGAGACCTGCGGGAATGCACTGAGAACGCCGTTCGCCACCGCGGCACCCTCCGGCGCCCTGGAGTCGAGCCGGTCCGCCATCACGATGCCGCCGACACTCGCCACGAGCATCAGGAACCCGAGCAGCTGGCGGAGGCGGTTCATTGGTCACCCCCACCGAACGAGATCGCCTCGCCCGAGACCACGGCGTCCGTCGTTCGTCGGCTGACCCTGCGACGGCGCGGGAATGCGGCCCACGCGACGAACAACCACGCCGCCGTCATAAAGACGACCATGAGTGTGCCCGGCAGCGACGACCCGAAGGAGACACGAACGGTGCCCGCCGTCGTGATGTCGTACGCATTCGTCAGGCCGAAAGCCGGTCGTGCGGGAACATCGGTGCCGTCGACGGTCACCCGCCAGCGGGTCGTGTACGGGACAGAGAGATGGAGCGTGCCCGGCTCGGCGCGCACTGAGGACTCGCGTGTGGCCGCCACCGAGGGGAGAACCGCCGTGGCGCCCGTGAGGTCGTTCGCGATCATCGACTCGCCACCCGCGGACTTCGACGCCTCGGCACCGGAGGTGGTGAGCAACGACGTGACGGGGACCCACGCGGCATTCTCGAAGATGGCGAGGTCGGGAGACGAGTAGCGGCGCTTGAAATCGAGCTGGCGCGACATCGCATCCACCAGACCCCGCGGCTCGGCCACCGGGCGCGAACGGGTGGAGAGACCGCCGTCGATGATCGGAACGACGATGAAGCGGACACCGAGCGGTGCGAGGAGACGCCCTGCGCGTGCGGTCGTCCCACGGACGATTCCGCGCACGGCGCGCGAGCCGGCGTCGCCGGTGCGGGTGGACGCGACCTCCGCAAGATCGTCGAGCGACGCTTCCCTGCCGTTCACCACCGAGTACGAGATGCCGTAACCGAGGTTCGACGGTGAACCGGGCAGGACCCGTGCGTCACCGACGAACAGGGTCCGGTAATCGCCTGATTCCGACTGGTCGGGCAACTGCGTGAGGAGTTCGGTGAGCGTCGTGCCGGGTTGGTGCCAGGTGCCGGCGACCGCATTGACCGCGCCGGGAAGAAGGCCGAGCGCGAACGCACCCGCTACGAGCACACCGAGTGGCTGTCGCCACGAGATGCGGCCGCCGCGAAGGTCGACCGCGAGTCCGGCACCCATGGATCCGGCACACACGGCGATCCCGAACGCGACGGGCACGAGCATCACCGAGGGCTCGGGCAGGTGCACCGGCAGCAGCGCCTTGTCGTCGAGGAACACGAGAAGGAAACCGACGATCGACAGCATCGCGCCGCGCAGGGCCCACGGGAGCCGCGAACCCCGGACGACGAGGATCGCGCCGACGACGGGTGCGACAAGAAGAAGTGCGGGTCTCGCAAAGACGTACTCGCCCATCTCGAACCGGAGCAGTCGCCGCAGTCCGAGTTGACGGCCACCCTCGATCGGTGCGCCGGTGATCGCCTCCCACCATCCGTTGCGCACGAACGTTCCGGACCACGGCAGGTTCATGGCGACCGACGACAGGATGGTCAGCACGGTGACGCCGATCCAACGGAACGAGTACTGCATCTGTGCCCCGTGCAGGAGGGTCACCACGGTCCACACGGCCCCGAGAAGCGCGACCGCGAGAATCGCGCCCGGTTCGACCGCGATGAGGACGGCACCGAGCAGTGAGATGACCGCGAAGGTCCGGCGCCACTCGCGTTGGTCGAGTTCGCCGAACTCGTCCGACGAGTCCTGGCCGCCGCGCAGCAGCGGCATGTGACCCACGAGCCTCCTCGAATGGTGGACGACCCACGGGAAGAGTGCATACGTGACGAGACCTCCCCACCGGCCGGCAGCAATCGAGGTGTACGCAAGGGGAACCGCGGCGTACGCGAGCGTGGCGGCGACGCGAGCGGCACGTGTGGTCATCACCGATGCGAACCTCCACACACCGAGCCACCCGACCAACGGCGCGCCGACGATGAACAACGTCCGCAGGAGCGCCATGTGACCGAGCGTCGCCAACCCGCCGGCAGCGGTGAGGGCAACGTGCGTCGGGACGGGTCCGACCTGCCCGAAACCGCTGTTCCACCAACCACTCGCGAATGACGAGAAGAGAGCACCCGGGCCGTCCCGGAACGTGACGAACTGGCCGACCGTCGCGGGACCGTTCAACAGGAGGTCGCGCGATCCCACGACGAGCACGGCGAGGAGGACGGACCACAGCACGATGGCCGAGCGCGGCGCCACTTCCTTCGTGCCGGACAATCCCGCCTGTGCCTGTTCGATTCCCCGGCGCCGGTCACGACGTCGCAGGTACCCGACCATCCATGCACTGCCGCGCACCTGCAGCGCGTGGATCTCGGAATCAGCAACGACCCGCAGGACGGAAGCACGGCGCCGCCTGATCGCGCCGACGGAGAACGGAACTGTGAGCAACGCACGCAGTTCGTCGAGACCGCGGCGTGGCGCACCCGTGACCATCACGATGACGGCGTGGACCAGCGTGACGACAATCGCCTCGACCGACGTGACGAACAGGCGCGCGCGTGACGTCAGCGTGAAAACGGTCGCGAGGCGCACGAGATCACGCTGCAGCTGCAGATCCGCTTCGTCATCCTCGTTGCGCTCGAGCATCGACTCCCTGTGCCGCGCGACGGCGGACGGCACGACCACGACGCGCGCACCGGTGAGGTGGACGCGCCAGCAGAAATCGAGATCGGCGCCCACCGTGGCGAGCTGCGGGTTGAAGCCGCCCGTCGAACGGAACAGGTCCGCGCGCACCATCAGGCAGGCCGACGACAGTTCGAACACGTCCTGCACGAGATCGTGCTGCTCCTGGTCCACCTCTCCGTCGTCGGCCAGTGGCATCTCGACTCCCAGTCGGTCCACCGCGATGCCGACGCTCTGTATCCGGCGCGCGTCCTGCCAGTGGACCAGCTTCGGCCCGACTACTCCGGCGTTCGACCGGTACATCTCCTCGACGAGTGATGTCACCGCACCCGGCGCGAGCGCCACGTCGTCATGGAGGAAGCAGAAGATCCCCCCGTCGCCCTGGACCAGGTTGAGAACGGAATTGCAGGAGGCCGCATACCCGGGGTTCCCCCCGACGTACCGGACGACGGCATCGGGCACCATGGTGTCGATCAGGTCCCGGGCCGGCTGGTTCCCCGGCTCGGTCGCGTCCCCCGTCAGGAGGAAGAGGAACTGGAGGCCCGGGTAATCCTGGTCGACCAGGCCCTGGAGGGTCTCCACGAACCAGTCGCCCGGCTGATGGACGACCATCGTGGCCACCACGGGTGGCATGGGAGTGAGAACAGGCTCGGACACGCCCCCGCGAGGCTAGTTGTCCCCCTCCCACGGTCAGGGGCGACCCCTCCAGCCACGACCGGTGTGACGTGTGAAACACATCTCGCAGAGTGCTTGCAAGAGTTAGCGCACGCCGTTAGCGTGCTGGGCATGACAACCATTTCCCTCCCCGGCCTCCCGAAGATCACTCTCCCGAACGTGAAGGTCCCGAACATCCAGCTCCCGAAGATTGACCTGCCGAAGATCAGTCTCCCGTCGCTGCATTCAATCGACCTCACCAATGTCGACATCCGCAAGATCGACACCGCAGCCATCACCTCGAACCCCATCGTGAAGCAGGCGACCGAAGTCGGCTACACCGCCGTCGGTTTCGCGGTCCTCGGTTTCCAGAAGGCACAGGTTCGCCGTCGCGAACTGATGGGCCAGTTCTCCTCGCGCCGCAACACGGCCGCGTAGGTACATGCGGTCAATGACCGCGAACATCGTGCGGCACTAGCCTCGCCACGATGTCCACACCCCCCGACTCCGACTCGTCGTCCCGGCGCATGCCGCTGCCCGAGGGCACCTTGCCGGTCGGCGTCGGCGTCATCATCTCCGGGGTCACCAGTTATGCCTTCTTCAAGGTGGGCCAGGTCGCCCTCGGCAAGGAGGCCTTCAAGCCGGTGATGACGCTGTGGTTCGTGGCGTACACGCTGGTGCCGGGATTCTTCATCCCGGTCGAGCAGGAACTCGGGCGCGCACTCGCTGACCGTCGCGCGCGCGGCATCGGGGGTCTCCCCGTCGTGCGCAGGGTGTCGTCGCTCGCCGCATCGCTCGCCGCACTCATCATCATCGCGATCGTCGCCGGCAGCGGCTGGCTGACGAAGCACATGTTCGAGGGCAATGCAGTGGTGACCGTGGCGCTCGTCGGCGCCATCGCGACGTACGCGATGGCCCACATCGCCAAGGGCATCGCGTCGGGATCCGGTCGTTTCCCCGCGTACGGCATCGTTCTCGGTGGCGATGCGGCCATCCGGATCACTGCGTGCATTGCCCTGTGGCTCGCGGGTGTCACGAACGTCGGCCTCTACGCGGTCACCATGGCGATGAGCCCGTTCCTGGCGGTCTCCATCGTGTTCGCCCGCCGCGAGCTGCACACCGACGACGGTCCTTCAATCACGCTGCGCGAGGTCACGCCGAATCTCGGGTGGCTCCTCATCGGGTCGTTCATGTCGGCCGCACTCGTGAATGCGGGGCCGCTCGGCGTCGATGTGCTCGCCACGTCGGCCGAGGCGGCGAAGGTGACGGCGTTCGGCAACGGCGTGATCCTGGCACGCATCCCGCTCTTCATGTTCCAGGCCATCCAGGCGGCGCTGTTGCCGCGACTCGCTCGCCTCGTGGCCGAGGGCAACCTCGCCGAGTTCAGGCACAGTTTCAACAGGCTGATGGCGGTGGTCGGCGGTCTCGCGGTTGCCGGTGCGGTCGGTACGTATCTGTTCGGACCGAAGGTGCTCGAGATCGTCTACGGAGGCGGGCTGAACGGCCGCACGCTCGGCCTGCTCGCGGTCTCGAGCGGTCTGTACATGCTCGCCCAATCGTGTGCCCAGGCTGTCATTGCCCTGCACGGCCACCGCCACGTCGCAATCGGCTGGCTGGTGAGCGCTGCCACGTTCGTCGCGGTGACGGCGGTCATCTCCGACGACCTCTACATGCGCGTGGAACTCGGGCTCGTGTTCGGTTGCGCGGTTGCCTTCGTGTTCTTCCTCACGGCGATGCGCTCGCGCATCGCCGCCGGCGCCGTCGTGGACGTGCAGTCGCTGGTGGAGGGCGTGCTCGATTCCCCGCTCGAGGGGTGAGCGACGCTCACTTCTTCAGCTTGGATTCTTCCCACTGGAGGTCGTGGCGCACCATCATCTTCACCAGCGTCGGGAAGTCGACCTCGCGCACCCATCCCAGTTTGTCCTGGGCCTTCTTCGGGTCACCGATGAGAAGGTCCACCTCCGCCGGTCGGAAGAACTTCGGGTCCTGGCGCACGTACTTGTGCCAGTCGTCGAGGCCCGCCTCCGCGAACGCAAGCGTGAGGAACTCCTCGATCGAGTGCGTCTCGCCGGTGGCCACCACGTAGTCGTCGGGCTGGTCCTGCTGCAGCATCAGCCACATGGCGCGCACGTAGTCACCCGCGTAGCCCCAGTCACGCTTCGCGTCCAGGTTCCCCATCACCAGTTCGTCCTGCAGGCCGAGCTTGATGCGGGCCGCCGTGTTCGAGATCTTGCGGGTGACGAACTCGAGTCCGCGGCGCGGACCCTCGTGGTTGAAGAGGATCCCGGAGCACGCGAAGATGTCGTAGCTCTCGCGGTAGTTGACCGTGATGTCGTGACCGAAGACCTTCGCGCAGCCATAGGGCGAACGCGGGTGGAACGGGGTCAGTTCGGTCTGGGGCACCTCGCGCACCTTGCCGAACATCTCCGACGACGAGGCCTGGTAGAAGCGGATCTTGTTGTTCTGCGTGCCGCCGACCATGCGGACGGCCTCGAGCATGCGCAGCACGCCGAGACCGGTGATGTTCGAGGTCAGCTCGGCCTGGCCGAACGACATGGCGACGAACGAGATGGCCCCGAGGTTGTACACCTCGTCGGGCTGGGCGTACTCGAGCGCCGATACCAGGCTGGGGAGGTCTGCGAGGTCGCCGGGAACCAGCTCGACGTACGGGAACTCGTCGCGGATCTGGTGGGCCCGGGGGTTGTTCTGGCCCTTGAGCATGCCGAACACCTGGTAGCCCTTCGAGTGAAGGAACTCTGCGAGGTGTTGGCCGTCCTGACCTGTGATACCTGTGATGAAAGCGCGGGGCATCTGAAGTCCTTGTTCGTGCAAATGAGACTCATGGACGGTACCACCGCGGGCCATGGGAACTGGGGAAACCGAGACCCCCGAGCCGCCCGGGAAACCTCGCCCGTACGCTGTCACGATGATTTCGGTCCTCGCCGGTGGAGTGGGTGCAGCTCGTTACCTGCGCGGCCTCGCCCAGGTCGTGCCGCACCAGGACATCACGGCAATCGTGAACACCGGTGACGACACGGTGATGCACGGCCTGTCGATCAGCCCCGACATTGACACGGTCACGTACACACTCTCCGACGCGATCGACCCCGAGAGGGGTTGGGGCCTGCGCGACGAGACGTGGCGCGCGATGGAATCACTCGACAGGTTCGGGGGCGTGCGGCCGGCCGGTTCGCGTGCCGGCGAACGTTGGTTCAACCTCGGCGACAACGACCTTGCGACGCACTTCTACCGCACGTCGCGACTCGCCGAGGGGGCGACGCTCGCCGAGGTCACCGACGAGATCCGCCGTGCGTTCGGTCTGGGGATGCGCATCGTGCCGATGACGAACGACACCGTCTCCACCATGGTTCACCTGGCCGCCGATGATTCCGTTGTCAGTTTCCAGGAGTACTTCGTGAAACTCCGGCACGACGTGGCGGTCAGGAGCATCGAGCTTCGCGGCATCGACACCGCAAGGTTCATCGACCCGTCACTCGTCTCGGACGCCGAGATAGTCGTGATTGCACCGTCGAACCCGATCGTCTCCATCGGACCCATCCGCGCGATCGAGGGCGTGGACTCACTGCTGGCCGCCCGGCGCGAGTCGGTGGTGGGCATCTCCCCCATCATCGCCGGTGCCGCGTTGAAGGGACCGGCCGACCGGATGCTGAACGAGCTCGGGTTCGAATCGACCGTCGTGGGGGTCGCCAGGATGTACGCACCCGTCTGCGGGACCCTCGTGATCGACGAGCAGGACGCGCATCTGCGCGCCGAGGTCGAGGCATGCGGTGTCCGGTGCATCGTCACGGCCACGATCATGTCGAAGCCGGGCGTCGGCGCCTCGCTCGCCCGTGCAACGATTGACGCAATCTCACAGGGAGGCAAATGACATGGCGCGCATGACCGCATGGGGTGTCGAGGGAATCGGCGAGATCGTTCCCGGCGACCAACTGGGCGACATCATCGTTGCTGCGTGCTCGGCCGAGCCGAACGGTCCACTGCTCGACAACGACGTCCTCATTGTCACCCAGAAGATCGTCTCAAAGGCCGAGGGTCGCCTGGTCCCCATCGACGCGGACGACCCGCTGTCCCACAAGGTCCTCGTCGAACAGGAGTCACGTCGCGTCGTCCGTCGCCGGGGCGACCTCATCATCACCGAGACGAAGCACGGATTCATCTGCGCGAACAGCGGCATCGACCTCTCGAACGTGGAGCGCGGCTACGCGGCTCTCCTTCCGCTCGACAGCGACCGCTCGGCGCGTCGCATCCGCGACATCGTGCGGGCAAAGCTCGGTGTCACGGTCGGCGTGATCGTGAGCGACACCTTCGGCCGGCCGTGGCGCAAGGGTCTCACCGACGTCGCCATCGGTGTCGCAGGAGTTGCCGGGGTCGTCGACCTGCGCGGAACCGAGGACGCACTCGGGCGCGTCATGCAGGTGACCGAAGTGGCCGTTGCCGACGAGCTCGCCTCGATGGGTGAACTCGTCATGGGCAAGTCGAACGGTGTCCCCGTGTCGGTCATCCGCGGGGGCGACCCGTCGTGGTTCCGTGATTCGTCGATCGACGAGTTGATCCGGCCCGCGGGCGAGGATCTGTTCCGTTAGGAACCGCGGAGTCCCGCCAGGCCGTCCTTGAGGGACGTGTACGGGGACCAACCCAACTGGATGCGTGCCCGCACGGGCGAGAGGGCCAGTCGTGCGATGTCGTGTGGTCTCGACGCCGCGGTGCGCGGCGTCAATGCCGATGCACCCGCCATCAATGACCACAGTTCCTTCACGGACGTGGAGACACCGGACCCGATGTTGACGACGAGACCACCCGCCCTGTCGAGCGTCCTGACGCACGCGTCGACGACGTCATCGACATGGACGAAGTCGCGCGTCTGCTTGCCCGTGCCGTGGATGACGGGAGCCTTGCCGGACTCGAGGGCATCCACGAACGAGGCGACGACACCGTCACCGGCACGCTGCCTCCGTCCGTATGCGTTCGCCACCGCGAGAACGGTGAATTCGACACCGTGCCGGTCGCGGTACACCATGTGGAGGTCCGAGATCGCACGTGCGAACACCTCCTCCGCCGTGCGCGGCTCGGTGAAGTGACCTTCCTTGATGGGAATGTCCTTCGCGGCGACCTCGCCGTAGAGCAACGAACTGGGGAGCACCGATATCACCTTGGTCACGGCCGCTAGCCGCGATGCCTCGAGAATGGTGGTCGCGATCTTCACGGACGACAGACCGCCGCTCAGGTGGCACATCGCGGGGGACAACGACACGAGGTTGAAGATGATCTCGGGGCGGCGGAGCGAGACGAGTTCGGCGAACTCCGGCGAGTCCACCGCCACGTTCTGGAACTTGAACCTGCCCGTGGCCGACCTGGCGCCTGCCAGATTCGAGAGTGAGCCCGTGTCGAGATTGTCGACGACGTCCACCTCGTGACCGTCCTCGATCAACCGGTCGACGAGGTGCGAGCCGATGAAGCCGGCACCGCCGCAGACCATGATCCGGGAGTTGCGCATCACCCCATCGTGGCAGGGTCGGGCACCCTGGCACCGACAAGCTCGGCCTTCGGCTGGATGACTCCGTCGACGCCCACCACGCAATCGGTCAGGGAGGCGCCCACACCGACGGTTCCCATGACCAGCGAACGCTCGAGACGGACGGACGCGGCGACGTGCGCGCCGGGCAGCACCACCGAGTCGGTGATGACGCATCCGTCGTCGACGGTCGCGTTGTCACCGATCACGCTGTGCGTGATGGAGGCACTTGCCGAGATCTTCGCGTTCGTGCCCACCGACGAGAGGATGCGCGACCGGGTGCCGTCGACCAGGTCGAGGTTCGCCTGCAGGTACGTGTCCGGCCTGCCGGTGTCGATCCAGTAGTCATCGGTGGCCATGGCGGCGAGACGGCCCTCGGCCACCATCGCCGGGAACACGACCCTCTCGATCGAGACCTTCTGCAGGTGCGGCATGCGGTCGAGCACCGACGGCTCGAGCACGTACGTGCCGGCGTTGATGACACGGCTGTCGGTCTCCCCCGGTGCCGGCTTCTCGACGAACCGCTTCACCCAACCGTTCCCGTCGGTCTCGACGACCCCGTACTGGGACGGGTCCTCGACCGGCGTGAGATGGAGGGTCCCCTCCGCGCCGTGCGCACGGTGGAACGCAACGAGCGAGTTGAGGTCGAGGTCGGAGAGGATGTCACCGTTCATCACGATGAAGGTGTCATCGATGCCGGCGTCGCGTGCTGCGAAGCCGATGGCCCCCGCGGTGTCGAGCGGCTCAGGTTCGACGGCGTAGTGCAGCTGCACGCCGGCGCACGCGCCGTCCGGGAAGGCCTGGAAGAACGGCTCGGGCTTGAATCCGAGGGCCAACACCGCGCGGGTGACTCCGGCCGCGCCCAATGCAGCGATGAGATGCTCCAGCTGCCGCACGTTCGCGATGGGAAGCAACGGTTTCGGGGTCGTGAACGTGAGCGGCCTGAGACGGGTGCCGAAGCCCCCGACGAGGATGACCGCCTGCATCAGCCCGCCGTGGTGGAGGTGGCCGCGACCGTGGTGGAGGTTGCGCCCTTCACGGTGGAAGAGGTTGCTCCCGCCACGGTCGTGGAGGTGGCGCCACTCGAGTCGGCCGCACCGAGCTCGGGCAGGTTCGACGCGGACGCGGGCATCGGGATGTCGGTGCCCGGGGCCGTGTACGCAATCATGATCGCCATGCCGTCCTTGTCGATGCGGATGTTGTCGAAGTCCGTGATGTACTTCTTCTTCGCATCGGGCTTGTCGTACTGCTCCCACACGGTGACCGAGACCTGTGCCTCGACCTCCTTGCCGGACTTGTCCTTGCACTTCGTGGACTTCACCAGGTAGTCCTTGCCGTCGTTCTGGTCGCCGCCGAACGTGATGCCGTCGGTGTTCACCTTCACGCCGTAGGTCTCGAGGAAGAGCCCCAGCTTCGCGCGGCGGCCCGTGGCGAGCGCCTGCGGGTGCCAGTGGATCACCCCGTCGTTGTGGCTGTGGATGCCGTACTTCACGAACAACGGGTCGACCGGGTCTTCCTTGGTGCCCACGAGGTCCTTCAGCTGCTGGTCACAGGCGTAGAAACCGTAGGAGACGTGCCAGTGGTCGTTGACAGTGGGCGGGGTGTTCGCGCTGGGCGCCGACTGGCGCGCGTAGACGACGAGTCCGAGACCGAGCAGGATGACAATGGCCATCGTCATGGGGAACACGGTGCCGCCCTGAAAGCGCACCTTCTTGCCCTTGCCCTTCGACGCGAGACGGGCGACCTTTTTTGCTGATGAACCACTAGCCACGAGTGGGAAAGGCTACCGCCCCGAATCAACGAGAGAGAGGTAGGCCTCGGCAACCGCGGCCGGCGACACGTGCGAAACCACCCATTCGCGGGCATTTCTGCCCATTCGGTCGCGTTCCCGCGGATCGTTCACGAGTTTCCGCAGTGCATCGACGAACGGTTCGATGTCGTCGGGCGGCACGGTGACGCCCGCACCACTCGCCGAGAGCATGCGCGGCACTTCCGTACCGGGGTCGATCGCGGCAACGACGGGCCGGCCGGCGGCGAGGATGCTGTACGTCTTCGACGGGACGCTGACGGCACCGAGTCCCTTGCGCAACGGCACGACGTGGATGTCCCCCGTGGCCAGCACCTCGGGCACCCGCGACTTCGTTTGGTACCCGTTGAACCTGATGTTCGGGATGCCGGCGGCCGACTGCTCGAAATGCTCGCGACCGCTCCCATCCCCGTTGATCACGAACATCGCTTCCGGGATCCTCCGGGCGGCCTCGACGACGAGGTCGAGCGACTGCGAGAAACCGACGTTGCCCGCGTACATGACGACCGGTTCGTCGCCGATGCCGAGCTCGGTGCGGTACGAAGTGTCACGGGGCAACGGCGTGATGAATTCCGAGTCGACGAAGTTCGGGATCACCGCAACCTTCGACACGTGGCGCGGGCCGATCTTTGCCGCCACGTTCTCTCGCAGGTCGTCCGAGAGGACGACCACCGCGTCGCTCCGTCGGTAACTGACACGCTCGAGCCAGCGTGCGACAGCGATGATCTTCGTGTTGGTGATCGCCCCGGTCTTCACGGCCGCATCGGGAAACACGTCCTGGATGTTGAAGATCGAACGGGTGAAGCGGAGCCGCGCGGCGAGCCAGCCCGTGAGCCCGAGAGTCAACGGCGGCGACATCGAGATGATTGCCGCGGGGCGTCTGCGCCACCCGCCGGCGAAGAGCGTGCACACCCCGGCAAGAAGGCTGAACAGGCCGAAACCCACGGCGCGGCGCAGGAGGTTGCGCTTGCTCTTTCCCGGGAACGGGTGGACACGGATGATCGATCCCCACTCGGTCTTCTCCCGCCGCACGAGCCGGCCGGTCCAGCCCTCTTCGATGGAATGGGTCCGGTACCAGGGCAGTGCGGTGACGACATGCACGCGTCGTCCCCTCCGGACCATTGCATCCACGATCGTGGTGATGACGTCGCCCGTCGGCGCGGTGTCGGGTGCGAAGTGCGGGCACAGCACGACGATCGGTCGCGTCGTCATGTCATCACCTTCTCGTACTCGCGCACCAGGTCCTCCGCCGAATGGACCGCGGTGTACACGGTGGCCCGCTCGCGACCGAGAGCCTGGAGTTCGCTCCGGCGCGCGCGGGCCTCATCGAGTGCACCGGACCATGCGTCGACCGTCAGTGGACGGATGATGCCGGCATCGCCGACGACCCCGGGGATGCTCGCGCAGTCGCTGGCGATCACCGGTGCACCCATCCGCATTGCCTCGATGAGCGGGGCACCGAACCCCTCGTATTGACTGGGGAACACGAGGGCGTCCGCAAACGCGAGCAGACCGTTGCGGTCTGCACCCGAGACCCGTCCCGGCATCACGACACGATCGGACAACCCGAGCGCGCTCACCGCACCGCGGACTGCGCGCTCCGCATTTCCTTCCGAACCCGCGAAGACGACCCGCAACGACCTGTCGGCCCACGATGGACCACCGTTCACCATCAGGTCCAGCAGGAATCTGTGGTTCTTGTGCGGGTGGGTGATCGCCGGGAACACGACGACCGGCCCCGAACCGAGCGAGTACTTCGCCCTCAGTTCGGCCTCCGGTGTGGGGGCATCCATGTGCGGCTCGAGACCGTGGCGCACCACACCGATCTTCGCCGCATCGACGCCGAAGTGATCCGTCAACGTCCCCGCCACGAACGGCGTCGGCACGGCGATGCGCGTCGCGCGGTGCAGCGACTTCGGCACCATGTAGCGCAGGTACCGCAACTTCAATGCCCTCACGTAGTCCGGGTAGTCGACCCACTGGACATCGTGGATGGTGAGCAGCGTGCGCGGATTGCCGGTGCGCGGGACTGTCCCGCCACCGTGGTGGACGATGTCGAAACCGCGTGCGCGGGATGCCAGCCACGTGTGCTCCAGTGCGACTCGTTCGGGCCTGCGCACGCAGTCACTCGGCGCCTCGTGCACGGTGAAGGCATCCGCGACCCGGGGCAGCCGCTCGGAGAAACCGCGTGGTGCGAAGACCTCGACGTCCACCGGATGACCGTTCGCGTGCAGACCCGCCAGCTGACGAACGAGATACTCCTCGCTGCCACCGACACCCGGGCGGCACCACAACAGGTTCATCGCGACGCGCAACGAGCTCACCGTGCCGCCTCCGCGTACGCCGACACCACGAGCTCGGCGGTGTGCGCCCACGTCATCTGCGCGGCGCGGGCACGTCCGGCCGCGATCAGTTCGTCGCGACGGCTCCGCGCGTCGATGATGCCGTCGGCAATCGACGCCACATCCATCGGGTCCACCAGCACCGCAGCACCACCGGCCACTTCCTCCGTGGAGGTGCCCCGCGAGGTGACAACGGCTGCGCCGGCAGACATCGCCTCGAGCACCGGCATGCCGAAGCCCTCGAGGACCGACGGATACGCAAAGACCGTGCACGCCTCGTAGAGGGCCGCCAGGTCGGCCCCGGGAACGAACCCCGTGAACCTCACGTCGTGGTCGGTGGGGGACGGCGCATCGCCCCAGCCCTTCATGCCGACGATCACCAGCGGCAGACCGACACGCGGCATCGCCTCGATCAACCTCTGCAGGTTCTTGCGTGGCTCGGCGGTGCCGACGAAGAGGACGAACTCGTCGGGCAGCGAGTGTGCGGCGCGGACCCGGGCGACATCAGAGTCGGTCGAGTGCATCGGCGCGACGCCGAGCGGGACGTGACGCAGACGGGAAGCGTCGAATCCGTTCGACACGCAGTCGTCGATGGTGGCAACGGATGAGCACAGCACGATCGACGCACGATCGCGCAGGATCCTCATGCTCCTGTTGAACACCTTGCTCCCCCGGGCCGTGAAGAACTCGGGGTGGCGCACGAACGCGATGTCATGGAGCGTGACGACGAGCGGCTTCTTCGTTGCGGGCGGGATGATCGTGGTCGAGTGAACGACGTCGGGTGACTCCACGACCGACTCGACGAGCGGCCACCCGAGCCGCAGCCACGACTCGTAGAGGAACGGCCCTCCGACGGGAAGCACTTTCGTCTCGATGGTCGGCGCGAAACCCGTGGTGGCCGGATGCCGGTGGCGACCAGCCACGCCCACCAACTCGACATCACCACGTGCAGCGATTGCCGAGGCCATCTGCAGGGCAGCTGTTCCCGTGCCGCCGGGCACGCGGTGCCAGCACTGTTCGAGGGTGTAGGCGACGCGCACACACCCATTCTTGCTGTTGGCGTCCTACGATGGCACCCATGTCGCAGTTCTGGTCGG
>JBEGQK010000164.1:0-9895 GCA_041180985.1 Actinomycetota bacterium | reverse complement strand
GTTCTCGAGTTCGACGCGGAACATTGCGTTCGGCAGCGACTCGAGAATCGTGCCTTCCAGCACGATCGCATCTTCCTTTGGCTTGGCCAGGGGGGCCTCCTCGTTGTATCGGACAGGGTTGTCCCCTAGCAGACCTGCGACAGGGACAAGTGGCAATGCTACCGCCCCCCGGAGGGCATCCCAAGGGGCGTCAGCGGCGCTTTTCGATGGCCCCGACCAGGCGTTGGAACACCTCATCGGGGGTGCCGACCCCGTCCACCCGGGTCAGGCGGCGGGACTGACCGTAGTAATCGATCAAGGGCTGGGTCTGGGTCTCGTACAGGTCGAGGCGTCGGTTGATGGCCTCGGGGGTGTCGTCGTCACGCTGGACCACGTCCCCACCGCAGGTGTCGCACAGCCACTGGCGGGGGTCCCGGCCGGTGGACTGGAAGTTCGTGCCGCAGTCACGGCAGACCCGCCGCAGCGACAGTCGGTCGAGCACGAGTTCCCGGGGAACGTCGAGGTCGATGGCCACGTGGAGAGGTCGCTTGGAGGTGATGTCGTCGAGCGACCGTGCCTGCGCGGCGGTGCGCGGGAAACCGTCGAGGATGTAGCCGCGGGTGACGGCGTCGTCCTGCTTGAGGCGGCCGTCGATGATGCCGATCATGATCTCGTCGCTGACGAGACCGCCCGCGTCGATGATCTCCTTCGCCATGCGCCCGAGCTCGGTCCCCTCCCTGACGGCCGCGCGCAGCATGTCACCGGTGGAGATGTGGGGAACCACGAAGTGCCGTGACAACCGCGTGCACTGGGTCCCCTTGCCGGAACCCTGGCGACCCAGCAGTACGACGCGTGCACCCGGAATCATCGTTGTCTCTTCTAGCCCAACCGAAGGCGGAGTGCCTACTTGAGGAAACCGTCGTAGTTGCGCAGCATGAGCTGGCTGTCGATCTGGCGCATCAGCTCGAGTGCGACGCCCACTGCGATGAGAACCGTGGTGCCCGCGAACGGGAACGACTTCACGTCCCCCACCCACAGGATGATGTACGGGAGGATCGCGATGGCAGCGACGAAGAGCGCGCCCGGCAGCGTGATGCGGTTGACGGCCTTCGCGAGGTACCGCTCGGTCTGCGGTCCGGGACGGATGCCGGGGATGAAACCACCCTGCTTGCGCAGCTGATCGGCCTGCCGGATCGGGTCGAACGCGATGGAGTTGTAGAAGTACGCGAACATGACGATCATGATGAAGAACGAGGTGATGTACACCATGTTCTGGCTGTTCACCAGGTAGTCGTTGACGAACCCGGCAATGGACCCGCGCCAGCCCTCCGCGCTGCCGAGGATGTTCGACAGCAGGACCGGCAGCAGCAGGACGGACGACGCAAAGATGATCGGCACGACGCCGGCCTGGTTGACCTTCAGCGGGATGTAGGTGCTCTGGCCCTGGGTCATGCGGCGACCGACGACACGCTTGGCGAACTGCACCGGGATACGGCGCTGGCCGAGTTCCACGCGGACGACCGCAATGAGCACGCCGATCGACACGGCCACGAGCACCGCGAACACCACGAACTTCTTGCTCTGCAGGATCGAGTAGTAGTTGTACGGCAGGCCCGACACGACCGACGCGAAGATCATGACGGACATGCCGTTCGAGATGCCGCGCTGGCTGATGAGCTCACCGAGCCACATCAGGAATGCGGTGCCCGCGACGAGCGTGGGGATGACGAGCAACGCGCGTGGCATGAACGGGTCGAGCAGGACGACGTCGGGTGCCTTGTTGGCCGCACCGAAGAACGCCGAGCCCTTGCCCTGGCCGAAGATGAAAGTGAGGCCGGCGCCCTGCAGCAACGCGATCGCGATGGCGACGTAACGGGTGGCCTGCGTGATCTTGCGCTGGCCGACCGCACCCATCTCCTGCCACTCCTGCAGTTTCGGGATGACCACGTTCAGCACCTGCATGATGATGCTCGAGGTGATGTACGGCATGATGCCGAGGGCGAAGATCGAGAACGACCCGAATGCGCCACCCGAGAACAGGTTGAGGAAGCCGAGGGCACCCTGCGACTTGGCGGCCTGCTTCAGCTGCGCCACCGCACCTGCGTCGACGCCGGGCACGCGCAGGGCCGTACCGAACCGGTACACCGCGATCATCGCAAGGGTGAAGAGCACCTTCTTGCGCAGATCCTCCACCTTGAAGATGTTCTTCAGGTTCGAGAACACAGGTTTCTCCTTGTTACGAGATCACGATGGCGCGCCGCGGGGCGGCGACGGACATCAGCGGTTGGTGAACTGGTTGCCCTTGGCAGCCGGGCGGATCTTGTGCGGCAGCGGCAGCAGGGTGACCGAGCCACCCGCGGCGACGATTGCCTGCTCCGCCGACTTCGAGACGGCATGAGCCGAGACCTTGACGGCCTTCGTGATCTTTCCGCGACCGAGAACCTTGACGAGCGTGCCCTTGTGAGCAACACCCTTCTTCACGAGGATCTCCGGGGTGACCTCGGCCTCGCCGAGCTCCTCGAGTGCGTCGAGATTCACCGCGTAGTACTCCACGCGGAAGGGGTTGTTGAAGCCCTTCAACTTCGGCACGCGCTGCTTCAGCGGCATCTGGCCACCTTCGAAGCCACGGTTCACCTTGCCGCGACCGCGGGCATGCTGGCCCTTGGTGCCCGCGCCGGCTGTCTTGCCGCCGCGTCCACCGATACCGCGACCGACGCGCTTCTTGCGCTTGGTCGAGCCTGGTGCTGGTGCGAGTTCGTCGATGCGCATGGTCAGTTGTTCTCCTGGACGTCGAGAAGATGGGGAACGCGCGCGATCATGCCGCGGATCTCCGGGCGGTCGGGCAGCGTGTTGGTGTCGCCGATCTTCGAGAGACCGAGTGCGCGCAGGGTGCCCTGCGCCTTCGGCTTCGCGCCGATCTTCGATCGCTTGAGAGTGACGGTGATTGTCTTGTCAGCCATGGTCAGTGTGCCTCACCTGCGGCGGCCGCCTTCTGGCGGTCGGTGTATGCCTTGAGCATGCCCTTCGGCACGAACGAGTCGGCAGAGATGCCGCGGCGCTTGGCGACCACGTCGGGGCGCTGCAGTTCCTGCAGTCCCTTGATGGTTGCGCGTGCCACGTTGATCGCGTTGGCCGAGCCGAGTGACTTGGCCAGCACGTCGTGGATGCCTGCTTCCTCGAGGATGATGCGCGCTGCACCACCGGCGATGACTCCGGTACCGGGCGCTGCGGGCTTCAGCAGCACGCGGCCTGCGCCGGAGATGCCGAGGATGGGGTGCGTGATCGTGCTGCCGGCAAGGGCAACGTCGAACAGGTTGCGCTTTGCTTCCTCGGTGCCCTTCTGGATGGCCAGCGGAACTTCCTTGGCCTTTCCGTAGCCGAGACCGACGCGGCCGTTGCCGTCACCGACGACCACGAGCGCGGTGAAGGAGAAACGACGTCCGCCCTTCACGACCTTGGCCACGCGGTTGATGTGGATGACGCGCGACTCGCGCAGTGCACCCGGCTCGGTGGGTGCGGGGTTGAACGTGTTGCTCATCAGAACTCCAGTCCTGCTTCACGGGCAGCTTCTGCTGCGGCTGCGACACGACCGTGGTAGGCGTAACCGCCACGGTCGAAGACGACGACTGACACACCGGCGGCCTTGGCGCGCTCGGCGACGAGCTGGCCCACCTTCTGGGCGGCGGCGACGGTGGAACCGTTCGCGCCACGAAGGTCAGCTTCCACCGACGACGCGGACGCGATGGTGTGCCCGAGGTCGTCGTTGATCAGCTGGAGGCTGAAGTGCTTGTTGGTGCGGTGCACGGCGAGACGCGGACGCTCCGCGGTGCCGTGGATCTTCTTGCGCACGCGGCGGTGACGGCGCAGACGCGATTCGCGACGGATCTTTGCGATGTTTGCCATGTTCTTACCCGATCACTTCTTTCCGGTCTTGCCGGCCTTGCGGAGGATGCGCTCGCCTGCGTAGCGCACGCCCTTGCCCTTGTACGGCTCGGGCTTGCGGATGGAACGGATGTTGGCGGCGACCTGGCCGACCAGTTCCTTGTCGATGCCCTTCACGATCACACGTGTCTGCGCGGGGATCTCGAACGAGATGCCGGCAGGTGCCTCGACGATGACGGGGTGCGAGAAGCCGAGGGCGAGGCGCAGGTTCTGGCCCTGTGCCTCGGCGCGGTAACCGACGCCGACGATCTCGAGTTCCTTCGCGAAACCGTCGGTGACGCCGACGACCATGTTGCTGACCAGCGTGCGCGTGAGACCGTGCAGCGCACGGTTGGTGCGCTCGTCGTTCGGGCGCTCGACGAGGAGGGTGTTCTCCTCCTTGCGCACGACGATCTCACCGGGGATCTCGCGGGAGAGGTTGCCCTTCGGGCCCTTCACGGAGACGGTGCGGCCGGCGATGGACACTTCGACACCGTTCGGGACGGTGATGGGGGCCTTGCCAATACGTGACATTTCGTTTCCTACTTTCGGCCGATCACCAGACGAAGCACAGGACTTCGCCGCCGACCTTGCGCTTGCGCGCCTCACGGTCGGTCATGAGACCTTGGCTGGTGGACAGGACGGCGACGCCGAGGCCACCGAGGACGCGCGGCACCGCACCGGAGTTGCGGTACACGCGGAGACCCGGGGTCGACACGCGGGTGAGTCCGCTGATCGTGCGGTGACGATCATCGGAATACTTCATGTTGATGGAGAGCACGTTGCCGGGACCCGAGGTGTTGGCGGCCACTGCATAGTCAGCGATGTAGCCCTCCTTCTTCAGGATCTCGGCGAGCGCGACCTTCTGCTTGGACGACGGCATGACGACGACTTCCTTCAACGCGGTGTTCGCGTTGCGGATGCGGGTCAGCATGTCGGCGATGGGATCAGTCATCATGATGGGTACCTCACCAGCTCGCCTTCGTCACGCCCGGGATCTCGCCGGCGTGCGCCATCTCGCGGAGGCACACACGGCAGAGGCCGAACTTGCGGAACACCGAACGTGCACGGCCGCACTTGCGGCAGCGCGTGTACGCGCGCACCTTGTACTTCGGTGTGGCGTTCGCCTTGTTGATAAGAGACTTCTTGGCCATTGTTCTTCCTGCCTACTTCTTCTTGCCGCCGCGAACGGGGCCACGACCCTTGGGCTTCTTGCGCGCGGGGGCACCGCCCTCGTTGCCGCGCTTGAAGGGGAAACCGAATGCATCGAGGAGGGCACGGCCCTGCTCGTCCGTCGCGGCCGTCGTGACGAGGGTGATGTCCATGCCACGCGGTGCGTCGATCTTGTCGTAGTCGATTTCCGGGAACACCGTCTGCTCCGAGAGACCGAACGTGTAGTTGCCGCGTCCGTCCCACGAGTGGGCCGGCAGACCGCGGAAGTCGCGGATACGGGGGATCGCGACCGACAGCAGACGGTCGAAGAACTCCCACATGCGGTCACCGCGGAGCGTGACCTTGCAACCGATTGCCTGGTTCTCGCGCAGCTTGAAGTTCGCGATGGAGTCGCGCGACTTCGTGACGATGGGCTTCTGACCGGAGATCAGCGTGAGGTCGGCGACCGCACCCTCCAGCAGCGACGGCTGCTGGGTGGCCTTGCCGACACCCATGTTGATGACGATCTTCTCGAGCTTGGGGACCTGCATCACGTTCGACAGGCCGAGCTGGGCGAGCAGGGCCTGCTTCACCTCGGCGTCGTAACGCTGCTTCAGGCGCGGAGTGGTGGCGGTGGCCATCAGACTTCGTCTCCTGTCTTCTTGGCGACGCGCACCTTGGTGCCGTCGGCCTTGACCTTGTAACCGACGCGGGTCGGCTTGCCCTTTGCGACGAGCATCACGTTCGATGCGTCGAGGGGCATGTCCTTCTCGATGATGTCGGCCTTCTGGTTCGCCTGGGTCGCCTTCATGTGGCGCTTGGCGATGTTGATGCCGGCAACGATGACCTTGTTCTCCTTCGGGAGGACAGCAGTGATCTCACCCTGCTTGCCCTTGTCCTTGCCGCTGATGACCTGGACGGTGTCGCCCTTCTTGAACTTCATGGCTTAGAGCACCTCCGGTGCGAGCGAGACGATTCGCATGAACTTCTTGTCACGCAGCTCACGGCCGACGGGTCCGAAGATTCGGGTGCCGCGGGGCGTGAGGTCTTCCTTGATGAGCACGGCTGCGTTCTCGTCGAAGCGGATGTAGGAGCCGTCTGCACGGCGCTTCTCCTTCTTCACGCGGACGACGACGCAACGCACGACCTCGCCCTTCTTGACGCCGGCACCGGGGATCGCGTCCTTGACGGTGCCGATGAACACGTCACCGATGGATGCGTAGCGACGGCGCGTGCCGCCGAGCACCTTGATGACGAGAACTTCCTTCGCGCCGCTGTTGTCCGCAACGCGGAGACGGGATTCCTGCTGGATCACTTTGCACGCTCCAGGACATCGGTGATGCGCCAGCGCTTGAGCTTGGACATCGGGCGGATCTCCATGACGCGCACGCGGTCGCCGACCTGGACGTCGTTCGCCTCGTCGTGTGCATAGAGCTTCTTGGTGCGAAGGACGAACTTGTCGTACTTCTTGTGCTTCACGCGCTCGACGACTGCGATCACGGCGGTCTTGTTCATCTTGTTGGAGACGACGAGACCCTCGCGGACCTTGCGTGCGGCGCGTGCTTCGTTGTTTGCTTCGGTCATGTGACTGCTCACTTCGAGACGGCCTCAGCCGCTGCGATTTCCTTCGCACGGATGAGGGTGTTGATGCGGGCGATCTGGCGACGGACCTTCTTCAGCTCGGCGTTCGAGTCGAGCTGTCCGGTTGCGTTGCGGAATCGCAGGTTGAGTGCCTCTTGCTTCGTCGCACGGAGCTCGGCCACGAGGCCGGCGATGTCCATGTCGCGGAGGTCATTGATTGAACGTGCCATCTGTGGTCCTTCGATCAGATCGGTTCGTCGCGCGAGATGACGCGCGCCTTGATGGGCAGCTTCTGGATGGCGCGCTCGAGAGCGGCCTTCGCAATTTCGGGCGTGGGGTACGACAGTTCGAACATCACGCGGCCCGGCTTCACGACGGCAACCCAGAACTCGGGGTTGCCCTTGCCAGAACCCATGCGGGTCTCGGCGGGCTTCTTCGTGACCGGCTTGTCGGGGAACACGTTGATCCACACCTTGCCGCCACGCTTGATGTGACGGGTCATGGCGATACGTGCTGCCTCGATCTGGCGGGCGGTGATCCAGCCCGGCTCGAGGGCCTGGATCCCGTACTCACCGAATGCCAGGTCGCTTCCGCCCTTGGTCATCCCGTTCATACGACCGCGCTGGTGCTTGCGGTGCTTTACCTTGCGGGGCATCAACATGGTCAGTCCTCTCCTCGCAGCTTCGGCGTCTCGTGCGAGTCGTGCATGCGACGCTCGATCGCCTCTTCCTCTTCCAGCAGGCGCTCGAACTCGGGGTCTGCTTCCTTCACGAGGGGTGCGATGACTTCCTCGGGCTCGGCAACCTGCGCGGCCTTCGGACCGGCCGACGACACGACCTTGCGGCCTGCGGGTGCTGCCGCCGTCTCGACCACTGCCTGGCCCGACGTCTCGCCTGCTGCCATGGCAGCCTCGCGGGACACCTTGTCCTGGCCGACGGTCTTGTACGGGACGATGTCGCCCTTGTACAGCCACACCTTGACTCCGACGCGACCACTGCTGGTGCGGGCCTCGCGGAAGCCGTAGTCGATGTCGGCGCGCAGCGTGTGCAACGGAACGCGGCCCTCGCGGTACCACTCGGTGCGGCTCATTTCTGCGCCACCGAGGCGGCCGGAGCACTGCACGCGGATGCCGAGTGCGCCGAACTTCTGGGCGTTCTGCACGGCGCGCTTCATGGCGCGGCGGAATGCGATGCGGTTGACCAACTGGTCGGCAACGCCCTGCGCGATGAGAGCTGCGTCGAGCTCTGCCTGCTTGATCTCGACGATGTTCAGCTGCAGGCGGTTGTTGCCCGTGATGCGGGCGAGACCGGCGCGCAGTTCGTCTGCCTTCGCACCCTTGCGGCCGATGACGATGCCCGGACGCGCGGTGTGCACGTCGATGCGGAGCTTGTCACGGGTGCGCTCGACCTCGACGCGGCTGACGGCTGCATCCTCGAGCGTGGTCATGAGGTACTCGCGGATCTTCCAGTCCTCGGTGAGGTAGTCCTTGTACTCGCGCTCGCTGAACCAGCGGCTCTTCCAGTCGGTGGTGACACCCAGACGGAAGCCGTACGGATTGATCTTCTGACCCATTAGCTCTCGCTCTCTTCGGTCGCTGCTGCTTCTGCGGCTTCGACGTTCTCTGCAGCAGGTTCTTCGTTCTTCGGTGCCTCGGCTGCCGGTGCTGCCTTGCGGCTGGCGGCCACGCGTGCGCGGCGGTTCGGCGTTGCGGCACCCTTGGCCATGGACTTCGCGTCACGGACGGCCATCTGCTGCTCGCTCATGACGTCGACGACGATGGTGATGTGGCAGGTGCGCTTGTTGATCTTGCCGGCGCGACCGCGTGCGCGGGGCGAGAAACGCTTGAGGGTCGGGCCCTCGTCCGCGTAGCACGCCTTCACGAACAGGTCGTCGGCGTCGAGTTCGTCGTTGTTCACGGCGTTGGCGACGGCGGATGCGAGCAGCTTGCGGATGACGCGGGCTGCCTCGCGGTCGGTGAACTGGAGGATCTCGTCGGCGCGGCGGACGTCCTTGTCACGGATGAGGTTGAGGACGACGCGTGCCTTCGATGCGGACATGCGGATGTACTTCGCGGACGCGCGGGTGCCACCCTTGGTGCCCCACTTGTCGCGGTTCTTTTCGTTGAGCTTCGGACCAGGCATGACTTACTTCTTCGCGTTCTTTTCCTGGCCGGCGTGGAACTTGAAGGTGCGAGACGGTGAGAACTCGCCCAACTTGTGCCCGACCATGGACTCGGTGACGTACACCGGCACGTGCTTGCGACCGTCGTGGACGGCGATCGTGTGACCGACCATGTCCGGGACGATGGTCGACCGGCGCGACCAGGTCTTGATGACCTTGCGGTCGCCGCTTGCGTTTGCAGCGTCGACCTTCTTGAGCAGGTGTTCGTCGACGAACGGACCCTTCTTGAGGCTGCGCGACATGGATTACCTCCGACCCTTGCCGGTACGACGCCGGCGAACGATGAGTGCCTGTGACGGCTTCTTCTTTGAACGTGTACGGCCTTCCGGCTTGCCCCACGGGGAGACCGCAGGACGTCCACCGGACGTCTTGCCCTCGCCACCGCCGAGCGGGTGGTCGACCGGGTTCATGGCGACACCGCGAGTCTGCGGACGCACGCCCTTCCAGCGGTTGCGACCGGCCTTGCCGATCTTGATGAGCTCATGCTCCGAGTTGCCGACCTCACCGACGGTGGCGCGGCAGTCGAGCGGCACGCGGCGCATTTCGGTGGAGGGCAGGCGCAGCGTGGCGTAGTCGCCGTCCTTGGCGACCAACTGCACGGCCATGCCGGCCGAACGGCCGATCTTGCCGCCCTGGCCGGGGCGCAGCTCAACGTTGTGCACGACGGTGCCGACGGGCATGTAACGCAACTGAAGTGCGTTGCCGGGCTTGATGTCGGCGCCGTGACCGCTCATCACGCGCATTCCGGCCTCGAGGCCCTTCGGCGCGAGGATGTACGACTTGGTGCCGTCGACGTAGTGCAGGAGTGCGATGCGGCAGGTGCGGTTCGGGTCGTACTCGATCCCGACGACCTTCGCCTCGACACCGTCCTTCGTGCGCTTGAAGTCGATGATGCGGTACTGGTTCTTGTTGCCACCGCCCTTGTGACGGGCGGTCTTGCGGCCGTAGGAGTTGCGTCCGCCGGTGCTCGACTTCTTCGCGAGAAGGGTCTTCTCCGGCGTCGACTTCGAGATGTCACTGAAGTCAGAGACGGTCTGGAAACGACGGCCGGCACTGGTGGGCTTGCGCTTGCGGATAGCCA
>JBEGQK010000163.1:0-12683 GCA_041180985.1 Actinomycetota bacterium | reverse complement strand
CGCGCTCGAGCACCTTCATGCCGACCGATGCGTACGAGCCGGAGTCACCGATCATCCGCGACTTCACCGCGGTCAACTTCCCGTTCTCGTCGCAGCCCACCCAGTACTCCATGCGGATGGGATGGCGCTTGGCGTGCATCAACAGGCTCTCCTCGCGCGAGAGGGTGCACTTCACGGGACGCTGGAGCAACCATGCCGCGAGTGCCGTCTGGCCCTGGTTGGACATGTCCTCCTTGCCCCCGAAGGCACCACCGTTCGAGACGAGCTCGACCGTCACCTTGTCGGTGGGCACGTCGAGGATCGCGCAGATCTGGTCGCGGTCGTCCCACACGCCCTGGCCGCCCGAGTAGACGTGCATGGTTCCATTCGACGTGTCGGGAACGGCGAGGGTGCTCTCTGGTTCGAGGAATGCGTGCTCGATGCGCTGCGTCTGGAAGGTCTCGTGGACCACGTGCGCACTGGCGGCCAGTGCCGCATCGGCATCGCCGCGCGAGTACTCGCTGCGCGAGAGCACGTTGGAGTCCGTCCCCCACACGGCGATCTCGGGATCGTCGACGGCGCTGACCGCGTCGACGATGGGCCGCAGCACGTCGTACTCGACCTTCACGAGAGCAGCGGCGGCACGTGCCTGGCGGCGTGACTCCGCGACGACGATCGCAAGGACGTCTCCCGCGTACGACGTGCGTTCTCCCTCGCCGATGAACACTGGCCAGTCCTTGTGGATGATCCCCACCATGTTCGTGCCCGGCACGTCCCGGCGGGTGAACACGGCGATGACCCCGTCGGCCGCCTCCGCAGCAGACGTGTCGATCCTGATGATGTCCGCACGGGTGTATTCGGTGAGATGCAGTGCGGCGTGCAGCATGCCGTCGACGCGGATGTCGTCCACGTAGCCACGGTCACCGAGCGCGAGCTCTGGCGCCTCGTACTTCAGGCCGCGCGAACCGACGCCTCCCGGCAACGAGACATCGACCGGCGTTCCCTGCGCGACGGCCTCGATGGCGTCGAGCACCTTGACGTACCCGGTGCACCTGCAGAGGTGCGCACCGAGGTGGCGCGCCATGTCCTCGCGCTTCAGGTCCGCACCCTTCTTGTCCACCTGCGATTTCGCGCGCATGACGATGCCGGGGATGCAGAAACCGCACTGCAGGCCGCCGCACGCTGCGAACGCATCCGAGTAGGTCTTGCGCTCGGCCTCGTCGACACCCTCGAGCGTGGTGATCGCACGGCCCTCTGCCTTCGCCACGGGGTACTGGCAACTCACCTGTGCCTTCCCGTCGATCATGATCGTGCAGCACCCGCACTGTCCGGACGGCGAGCAGCCGTCCTTTGCCGAGGTGATGTTCAGTTCGTCGCGCAGGGCCGACAACAGGTGCGGGTGGTCGCCCGAGACGGACACGGCCACCCCGTTCACGGTGAACGAGACGGTGGAGGGCGAGACGACATCGGTCATGCCCCAACTTTACAAAATGTCAAACTGAATCCCCGATACCGCAAGGGTTCCCGACGGGGGCGGGTCACTGCCGTAGTGTTCGGGCGTGTCACACAAGGGGGTCCGGCGCACGGTCACCATCACAGTCCTCGGGCTGATTGACCTGCTGCTCACGCTGTTGGTGCCCGTCTGGGTGCCGGTCACCATCATCTACGACCTCGTGCGGGGCAAGTTCCGCCTGCCCACCACCCGGTTGATGCTGTTCGGGCTGTGCTGGGCCTGGATCGAGACCTCCGGGGTGTTCCTCCTGTTCCTCATCTGGGTGGTCGGTCGCGGCAAGGACTACCCGGCCCACTACCGGATGCAGAAGTGGTGGTGCGGGCGCATCATTGCCGCCCTCCGGGTGACGGTGGGCCTTCGCGTCGACGTGGTCGGCGCCGGCGACATCGGTCCAGGCCCTTACGTGGTGTTCTGCAGGCACGCGAGCCTTGCCGACTCGATCATCAGTTGTTTCATCGTGAACAACACGATGGGTTTCCACCCGCGGTACGTGCTGAAGAGCGACCTCGAGATGGTCCCGTGCCTGGACCTGCTCGGCCACCGCACGCCCAACTGCTTCGTTCGCCGCGGTTCCTCGAACGTCCAGGCCGAGCTCGAGGCACTCGGCTCGATGATGCACGGCCTCGCCGAGGGTGACGCCGCGGTCATCTTCCCCGAGGGGAGCCGCGCCAACCCCGCAAAGCGCGAACGTGAGCTCTCGCGCCTCGCGGAACGGCACCCCGAGCGGCACGCTCGACTCAGCTCTCTGCAGAGACTGATCCCCCCGAAGCCCGCCGGTGCGCAGGCCATGCTCGATGCCGCACCGGGCGCGGATGTCATCACGGTGTGGCACGAGGGTCTCGATGGGCTCGACACGTTCCCCGGGATGCTCCAGGCGCTGTCGGAGCGGAAGGTGACGGCGCACGTGGTGGTCACGGTGCACCCGCGGACGGAAGTGCCGGGTGGTGACGGATTCGCGGAATGGATCGACCGCCGCTGGGTTGAAATGGACGACGCCGTCGCGCAGTTCACGCAGGTGGCGGGAGTCTGACCGACAAGGGGGACACATGGGAACAGCAATGCTCGCAGCGGCGGTCGCGATCGTCTGCCTGATGCTCACGACGTGGGTCATCAGCGTGGTCATCAAGAACGCTTCGATCGTCGACATCGTGTGGGGTCTCGGCTTCGTCATCGTCGCGTGGGCCGTCCGTCTCACCGTGGACGGGGACGCTGCCCGCCAGAATCTCATCGTTGCGCTCGTCACCGTGTGGGGACTGCGTCTCGCCGTTCATCTCGCCGTCCGCAACCTCGGCCACGGGGAGGATTTCCGGTACGTGCTGATGCGGCGCAAGCACGGCGCAAAGTTCCCGTGGGTCAGCCTCTACACCGTGTTCGGTCTGCAGGGCGCCCTCATGTTCGTGGTGTCGCTGCCGGCTCAGCTCGGCCAGGCGGATGCGAACCCGTCCGTCGGTCCGATCGCGGTGATGGGCGTGATGCTCTGGATCGTCGGCTTCTTCTTCGAGGTGGTCGGTGACGTGCAGTTGACCAGGTTCAAGAAGGACCCCGCGAACAAGGGCCAGGTGATGGACAAGGGCCTGTGGAGTCTCACGAGGCACCCCAATTACTTCGGCGACGCGGTGCAGTGGTGGGGCATCGGCATCATCGCGGCCGAGGCGGGCATGCCGGCCGTCGGTCTGGTCGGGTCGTTCGTGATGACCTACCTGCTGACACGCGTCTCGGGTGTTCCGATGCTCGAACACTCGATGGCGAAGCGCCGGCCCGGTTACGCGGAGTACGTGCGACGCACGAGCGCGTTCATCCCGCGCCCACCGAAGCCCTGATCAGAGCGCGTCCAGTGCCGCGGTGAAATCCGCGACCAGGTCGTCGGGGTTCTCGAGCCCGACGGAGACGCGGAGCAACCCGTCCGTCACGCCGGTCGCGGTCAACTCGTCATCGGAGACGCCCACCTGGATGGCAGTCGCAGGATGGCAGATGAGGGTCTCGGGCCCGCCGAAACTCGTCGCGGGCCGGGCGAGCCGCAGCGATGCGATCAACGAACGGCACGCGTCCGTGCCGCCGGCGATCTCCAGCGCGAGCAACGTCCCGCCCATGCGCATCTGGGTGCGTGCGAGGTCGTGCTGGGGATGCGACTCGAGGAAGGGGTGGGAGACGTCGGTGACCCTGGGGTGCGATGACAGTGCGCGCGCGATCTGCAGTGCCGAGGAATGCTGGCGCTCGGTGCGCACCGCGAGAGTGCGGATGCCGCGCAGTGCGTTGTGCGCGTCGTGCGGGGAGGCAACCGAACCGTGCATCACGGAGTACGCCCACACGGCGTCGATGAGATCCTTCTCCCCGGCGAGGACGCCGAGCAACGAGTCGTTGTGGCCGCCGATTCCCTTCGTGGCCGAGTGCAGGACGAGGTCCACGCCGAAGTCGAGCGGTCGCTGGCCGAGGGGTGTCGCCATCGTGGAGTCGACGACCGTGAAAGGACCGTTGATGCGGCCGATCTCTGCGAGGTCGGTCACCGCGAGGCGCGGGTTCGACGGGGTCTCGGCGATCACGAGCATCGTGCGCCCGGGTTGCACGGCGGACTCGAACGCCCCCGGCACCGACGGGTCGACGAACGTGGTGTCGATGCCGAAGCGCCTGCACGGCCCCTGGAGGAACCCGAGGGTCGCCCCGTAGAGGTTGTTCTGCGCGACGATGTGGCTGCCCCGGCCGCAGAACGCGAGCACGACACTCGAGATGGCGCCCATGCCTGACCCGAAGGCGAGCGCGGACTCTGCGCCCTCGAGCTCGGCGACCGCACTCTCGAACAGGGCGACCGTGGGGTTCGAGTACCGGCCGTAGACACCACCATGGCGCAGACCGGTGGCACGGCGGCGCATCTCGTCCAGGCCCTCCTGTTGCCACACGGTCGAAGAGTCGAGCGGGGTGGCAAGACCACGGGATTCACCGCGACCGGCGGTGATCGCTGTGGTGTCGGGCTTCTGGGTCACGTCGCAAGGCTAGTGACGGCCCCATGCCGGTTCCGCCGTGATTGTGGGGTTCGGGGTGGTTTCCCCGTTCGTCGGAGGTCATGGGGGTAGGCTCGAAACCATGATTTCTTACCTCGATGCCGGCACCGGCTCCATGTTGGTCTCGATTCTCGGCGGCGGTCTCGCCGGCATCGGCGTGTTCTGGAAGATGATCCGTGCCAAGGTCACCGGCAAGCCGATGCCCACCGACGATTCGGACGCCGAGTCCGAGTCCGGCTCCGCGCACGATTGATTCGTCGCGCCGCTGATTCCCATGGCATCCATCCAGCAAGACCCCGGTTCTTTTCGTGACCCCCTGAGCAGGGTCTTCGTCGGCGCGGACACGGTCGTGCGCGCGTTCACGGCCGAGGGAAAGGCCGACATCGACGCCGTCTGGTCGAAGAAGTCGATCGCCCGGGCCCTCGCCTCCGGCGACCTCATCGAGTCGAACATCGTCGAGCCGTCGTCCGTCGGTCTCGGGGCGCCGTGGGTCGGCGCCATGACCCACCCGAAGGTCCCGTTCATCTCGTACCCGTACGAGTGGACGTTCTCGATGCTGAAGGACGCCGCACTGCTGCAGCTCCGTCTCACGCGCGAGACCCTCGCCGACGGGATCGGGCTGAAGGACGCCACGCCCTACAACGTCCAGTTCATCGGCTCGCGCCCGCAGTTCATCGACGCAGGATCTTTCGAGAAGCGCAAGAAGGCCGACCCCTGGTACGGGTACCGGCAGTTCTGCGAGATGTTCCTGTACCCGCTGATGCTGCAGGGCTACCTGGGCGTCGGTTTCCAGCCGTTCCTGCGCGGTGCCGTGAACGGCATCTCGCCCGACACCATGCGCAAGCTCCTGCCCGCCAGCATCCGACGCCCGCGCAAGGGACGTCTCACCCATGTCGTGCTGCACGCAGCGGCCCAGAACCGCTTCGCCGACACGAACGTGGAGATGAAGAAGGAAGCAGCGAAGGCCGGCATGAGCGCATCGGTTCTCGATGCGACGCTCAGCAAGCTCGAGAAGATCGTGAAGGGCCTCACGCTCGGCGACAAGAAGTCGACGTGGTCCGAGTACACCGAGCGCGGCCACTACATCGAGAACAGCCTCGACGAGAAGGAACGGTTCGTCCGCGACGCTGTCGCTGCCCGTCCGCGCAGGCTCGTGTTCGACATCGGCTGCAATGACGGAGCGTTCAGCCGGATCGCGTCGGCCCACAGTGATTTCGTCGTCGCCATGGACGCGGACCCGCTGGTGGTGGACCGCCTGTACAACACGCTGAAGGCCGAGGAGAACGGGAAGATCCTGCCGCTCTACGTCGACATGTCGGACTCGGGCGGTGGCATCGGCTGGCGCGGCAAGGAGCGTCCCGGTGTGTTCGACCGCGGCAACCCGGACATCGTGCTTTACCTCGCCGTCATCCACCACGTGGCGATCACGTTCAACATCCCCGTTGCCGCGCAGCTCGACATGCTCGCCACGCTCTCGCCCGAGATCGTCATCGAGATGCCGCACGCGGACGACCCGATGGTGAGGAAGCTCCTCGTGAACAAGAGGGCCGGCATCCACGACGACTTCAACCTTGACGAATTCGAGCGACTCCTGAACGAGCGCTTCACCGTCCAGTCCAAGATGCTGTTGTCGAGCGGTACCCGCACCATCTTCCACGCCACGCGCAAGTCCTGACAGGGCGCAGTCGAGCCGCTGCGCCGATAGCATCGGGGGCTGTGCGGCGTCCGCGTCGCACTTGGCGACGTGGCGGAATGGCTTACGCAGCGGCCTGCAAAGCCGTTTATCCGAGTTCGATTCTCGGCGTCGCCTCCATTCGGGCCCAACTGCGGTTCCCGGACCACCCAAAACAGGGCAGTATTCTCGCGGCGTGACTTCCAGGACCCTGATTGCCCGCTTCCGTCTCTTGCTGAGCTCCCTGCCGCTCGTCGCCATCGTGCTGCTGGTGAGGTACCTCGTGCAGAACGTGTGGGACATCGGCGAGGTCGCCACGTTCGGCGAGATCGGCTCGGTCATCACCGGCGTGACACTGATCCTCGGTTTCATGCTCGGTGGCGTGCTCGCCGACTACAAGGAATCCGAGCGTCTTCCCGCTGTGGTCGCCGGTGCGCTCGCCGGATTCGCGGGAACCTGCACCATGGCGATCGCAGCGAAGGACCAGGACCCGACCTGGGCCCGCAAGCGGGTGTCCGCTGTGGCCGATGCAGTCGAGGGATGGATCCACGGTCGGTTGACCGATGCCCAGATGTGGGAGGCGCATGCCGACCTCTCGCGCGTCATCTCCGAGACCGAGCGTGCCGGTGGGAGCGGTCACTACATGGGACGGTTGCTCACGGTGAACGGTGAGTTGACATCGACGCTCAAGCGGATCGAGGTCATCAGGAACACGTCCTTCGTCCAGTCCGGGTACGTGCTCATGGTGTTCCTCGTGCTCGTGCTGCAGGCGTCTCTCGCCGTCGTCAGCTTCCCGTCCACGGTCATGTCATGGATCGCGCCGTCGGTGCTGAGCCTTGCGTACGCCTACCTGTTGTTGCTGGTCCGCGACCTCGACAACCCGTTCGGTCACGGCGACAATGACGGGAAGGGGAGCGGCGCCGACGTCGATGTTTCCCCCATCGTGCAGGCTGCCGCGTCGCTGAGGTAGCGCTAGGCGGTTCCGTGCGCGGGCGCCGCGCACCGCACCATCGCCGGATCGGCGGAACAGACCCCGCACAGGAGGATCCTGCGGCGGCAGTCGCTCTCGGAACAGTTGTGGAACAGGTTCGTGGAGGTGCCGCAGTGCTCGCAGTTCCCGAGGACGACCGGGTCGGGGCTGAAGTCGATCTTCAGGCGGTTGTCGAAGACGTAGAGCGAACCCTCCCACAGGCTGCGGTCTCCGTACTTGTCGGTGTAGCGGACGATGCCGCCGTCGATCTGGTACACCTCGTTGAAACCACGGTTCTTCATGAGGGCCGAGAGAACCTCGCAGCGCACGCCGCCCGTGCAGTACGTGATGACGGCCTTGTCCTTCAGGTGGTCGTACTTTCCGCTTTCGATTTCTGCCACGAAGTCGGGGGTGGTCTCGGTGAGGGGGACGACCGCACCGCGGAACCTGCCGATGCCGGCCTCGAAGGCGTTGCGCCCGTCGAAGAAGACGACGTCGTCCCCGCGTGACTCCACGAGGTTGTTGACCTCCTCGGGTTTCAGGTGTTGCCCGCCCCCGATGATCCCGTCCTCGTTCACCTTGATCTCGTCGGGCCTGCCGAATGTGACGATCTCGTCGCGCACTCTCACCCTCAAGCGCGGGAAATCGTCGCCCGTTCCCTCCGACCACTTGAAGTCGATGTCCTTGAATGCGGGGAACTCGCGCGTCCTGCGTCTGTACGTTTTGACCGCATCGAGTGGCCCGCCGACGGTGCCGTTGATGCCGTGCGACGAGATGAGGATCCGGCCCTTCAGCCCGAGTGACTCGCACAGGGTGTGCTGCCACAGCCGGATCGCCTCCGGGTCGGCAATCGGCGTGAACTTGTAATAGAGGAGGATTTTCGGGTCTCTGATGGCGCCAAAGTTACCGCTGGCCAGTGAACCGGTGACCGGCTGGTTCATGAGACCCGCAGGATGCAGGACTGCCATCCCCGCAGACGGATGACGTCACCCGCGTGTGTGTCGCCCGCGTTGTCGAGGAGTGTCCCCGTGACCGTGAGTCCGTCGGGCACCCGCCATTCGACAGGGTCCGTCGACCAGTTCATCACCACGAGCATCCGCTCGTCAGCGAGCGTCCGCGTGTAGGCGAAGACGGTCTCGTGGTGCGGGTCGACGTCGGCATACGCGCCGTGCACCAGCACCTCGTTGTTCCTGCGTGCCTCGATCAGCCTGCGGTACCAGTGGTACACCGAATGGGGATCGCGCGCGACGGCCTCTGCGTTCACGGTGTCGTGGTTGGGATTGACCGCCAGCCACGGTGTGCCGGTGGTGAACCCACCGTGGGCCGCGTTCGACCACTGGACCGGGGTCCGCGCGTGGTCACGACTGTTCAGGCGGAGATGGGTCATGAGCTCCTCTGCGGTCGTCTTGCCCGTGAGCACGAAGTCCTTCCACAGACCCTTCACCTCGATGTCGTCGAACTGCTCGATCGACGTGAAGGGGAAGTTGGTCATTCCGATCTCGTCACCCTGGTAGACGAACGGCGTCGCACGCTGCGTGAGCACGTACGTGGCGACGGTCTGTGCGGAGAGCGTACGCCACTCCGGTGAGTCGTTGCCGAACATCGAGACGATGCGCGGGCTGTCGTGGTTGCTGAGGAAGCTGGTGCCCCAGCCGTGCTCGCCGCACGCCGTGTCGAGCCGCGCATTCATCTCCTTGAACTGCCGCAGCGTCCACGGCCGGGACTTCCAGCCGTGCCTGTCGATCCGCACGAGGTCGAACTGGAAGATCATGGACAGTTCGCGGCGGCGCGAGTCGACGAAGAGCGGTGTGTCCTCGATCGTCACGCCGGCGGCCTCGCCGATGGCAACGGCATCGTACGGAGCGAGCACCTCGCGGTTCATCTCCTGCAGGAACTCGTGCACCCTCGGCCCGGTGGCCCACACCCGGCCCTGGTTGCGGAGTTGCTCGGGCGTCAGGTCGGGCAGACCGGGTTGCTTCGAGATGAAGGGGATCACGTCCATGCGGAACCCGGCAACGCCCTTGTCGAGCCAGAAACGCATCAGGTCGTGGACCTCCCTGCGGACGTCGTCGACCTCCCAGTTCAGGTCCGGTTGCTTCACGGCGAAGTAGTGCAGGTACCACTGGTCCGTGATCTCGTCGTGCTCCCATGCCGAGCCGCCGAAGAAGGACCGGTAGTTGTTCGGGGGACCGCCGTTCTTGCCGTCGCGCCAGACGTACCAGCCGCGTTTCGGGTTGTCGAGGGAGGACCTGCTCTCCACGAACCATGCGTGCTCGTCGCTGCTGTGGTTCACGACGAGGTCGATGACGAGCCGGATCCCGCGCTCCTTCAGCGCCGCGAGGAGCCTGTCGAAGTCCTCCATGGTGCCGAACTCGGCCATGACCCGCCGGTAGTCGCGCACGTCGTAGCCGTTGTCCGCGTTCGGGCTGTCGAAGTGGGGGCTGATCCAGACGGTGTCCACGCCGAGGCCGGCGATGTGGTCGATGCGGGAGATGATCCCGTTGATGTCCCCGATGCCGTCGCCGTTCGAGTCCATGAAGGACCGGGGGTAGATCTGGTACACGACTGCGTTCTTCCACCACGGGTGCACTGCCATCGGGCAATGCTAAGTGGGGTTGCCGTCTCGTCCGGAGAGTGCCCGCCGCCTGCCCTGGGGGGACCTCACGCGGCAGGTTCCGTTGTTGCAGAGTGCAACAAAACCCTTTGTGGCATTGGGAAATTGCACAAAAAGTTTCCTGTCGGTTGGTGACAAGAGGCCTCTAGTCGCCTAGTGTGACTGCAGTCACCGTTTCCACGTGGCATACCTATTGGGGGGTAATTCAATGAAAGCAAGGGCTACGAAGTGGCTTGCTGGCATCGTGGCGGCAACGGCCGTCTCGATGGTGGCCACCACGTCGAACGCTGCGACGAAGCCGTCTGCAGCAGCCAAGAAGGGTGGGACGATCACCTATGCCATCGACGCAACCGTGTCGGGCTGGTGTTTCTCCAACGCTCTGTCAGGTGGTCCACTCGGTGTGACCCGCATGGTCTACGAGAGCCTCGTCGACCGTGACTCGAAGGGCAACTTCGTCCCGCAGCTCGCGGAGTCGTGGACGCCCGATGCGGCCAACCAGGTGTGGACCTTCAAGCTCCGCTCCGGCATCAAGTTCTCGAACGGCGAGGATTTCAACGCTGACGTCGTGAAGCTGAACATCGAGCTCGGTCGTGGCGCTGTCTACAGCGGCAAGGTGGGCAATTACACCTTCAGCAACATCGCGTACGGTTCGACCGGCGTCGGTGTCAACGCGAACATCGTCTCGATCGATGCAGTCGACCCGACCACGGTCAAGATCACTCTCGACCGTCCGGACAGCGACTTCATCGCGCTCATGTACCGCGCAGGCCGCTACGTCATGCGCGCTCCCGGCCAGATCCTGACCGCTGCCGGCACCGCGAACACCACCGGTGACAAGTCGTGCGCCAACTGGGGCATCGGCACCGGCCCGTTCAAGCTGGTCAGCTTCAACCCGTCGGAAATCGTCATGGCCCGCAACGAGCTCTACTGGCGCAAGGACGCAGCAGGCGTGCAGCTCCCGTACCTCGACGGCGTCACCGCCATCGTGGTGAAGGAAGCGTCGCAGCGTGCCGCGGCCGTCCGCAAGGGAACCGTTGATGCCGCGTACTTCACCTCCGGTGAGTCCACGTTCATCAAGGACCTGTCGAACCGCAAGAGCCAGGTGACCACCTACAAGGGCAACATCAGCTCCTGGGGTCAGTGGATGCCGAACCAGAACAAGGCCGGCTCGCCGTTCAAGTACCTGAACTGCCGCCTCGCTGCCGCATTCGCGGTGGACTGGAAGCTCTACAACCAGGTCCGCCTGAAGGGCCTCGGCGAGTACTCGGGTTCGATCGTGGGCAAGGGCCACACGATGTTCTCGACCGCCGGTGCACCGAAGTACGACCTCACGAAGGCCAAGGACTACGTCACCAAGTGCAATGCCGACCTCGGCGCTGCGGCTCCGTTCAAGATCACGCTGTACGCAGACACCAGCTCGGTGTCGCTCAACAACGTGAAGTTCGTCCAGGGCATGATGGAGAAGGCTGGCATCCAGTTCAACGCCATCTACCAGGCTGAGTCGGCTGTTCTCATCGCGGGCATCTACCGCGGTGGCGGCAACATCTACGACTTCGCCGAGGGCACCCCGGCCGAAGGCCCGGGTTCCGGCTACGTGATCCCGTTCTTCGTGTCGAAGGCCTTCTCGGCCACGTCGAAGAGCCCGATCGCGAACACCGCGCTCGGCAAGGGCTACAACACGGTCATCGCCATCGGCAACCACAGCGACACCAACGTGGACAACCTGATCTACGCCGCCCAGGCGCAGACGGACCCCGCGCTGAAGAAGCAGAAGTGGGCAGAGGCCACTGCGTACATCCAGTCGCAGGGCGTCGCCATCCCGACGGTGCACACCGGTGCCTACACATTCATCAACAACAAGTCGAAGCTCGGTGGCATCGGCAAGTTCAAGAACCCCGATGGCAAGTCGTTCGCACCGACTGGCGACATCAAGGGTCAGGAGTGGACGGGAGTCTGGAAGGGCTGAGCCCGACCCGACACAGATCCGCGAAGGGGCGGTGGTCTTCGGACCACCGCCCCTTTTCGTTCCCCTGGTTCGTGTTCTCAGGCCTCGGCGGCACCGTTTAGGGTGGCGGGCATGAAGGTTGCACTGACGATCCTTGACCATCTGCGCCGCGCCGAACTGGTCTACGGCGACCGCATCGCCGTGATCGACGAGCCCGATCAGCCCGCAGCGTCGTGGGGATCCATGACGTACAGGGAAATGGCGGAGAAAGCCAGGGCGCAGGCGGCGGGACTCGATGCGCTCGGGGTTCCGCACGGCGCGCGGGTCGCGGTGGTGAGCCAGAACTCGGCGCGACTTCTGACCTCATTCTTCGGCGTCAGCGGGTACGGGCGTGTCCTCGTCCCGATCAACTTCCGGCTGGTGGCGGAAGAGGTCAGGTACATCGTGGGCCACTGTGGTGCCGAGGTGCTGATCGTCGACCCCGAACTGGACGAAGCGCTTGCCGACGTGCCGGTGAAGCACCGTTTCGTGATCGGGGCAGAGTCCGACGCCGTTCTCTACCGGCACGGCGTCGAGCCGCAGCCCTGGGTGCCCGACGAGGACGCCACCGCCACCATCAACTACACGAGCGGCACCACGGCACGGCCGAAGGGCGTCCAGTTGACGCACCGCAGTCTCTGGGTGAACTCGGCGGTGTTCGGGTGGCAGATCGGCGTGAACGACCGCGACACCTACCTGCACACGCTGCCTCAGTTCCACGTGAACGGGTGGGGCATGGTCTACGCGGTCACGGCGATGGGCGGCACCCATGTCATCCTGCGCAAGGTGGACGGGCCGGAGATCCTGAGGCGAATCTCCGCCCACGGCGTGACCCTGCTGTGCGGTGCGCCCGCGGTCGCCAACATGATCCTCGATGCGGCCCCCGGCGTGGAGACGTGCCGCGACAGGGTGCGCATGGTGGTGGCGGGTGCGCCACCGCCCACGAAGACCATCG
>JBEGQK010000162.1:0-8056 GCA_041180985.1 Actinomycetota bacterium | reverse complement strand
GCTGCTCGGCTGCCCTGGTGATGTCGTCGTCGTTCTTGCCGGTGACGACGACATGCACGTCCACGGGGGCGACGGCACGCGGCCACTTCAGGCCGAGCGAGTCGTTGAACGTCTCCGCGATAGATGCCACGGCACGCGAAACACCGATGCCGTACGAACCCATCGTGACGACCTGCTGCTTGCCGTTCTGGTCGAGAACCTGCAGGCCGAGCTTGTCGGCGTACTTCTTGCCGAGCTGGAACACGTGGCCGATCTCGATGCCGCGTGCGATCTCCATGGGGGCTCCGCAGTGCGGGCAGGGGTCGCCATCGTTCACCTCGACCGCCTCGATCGTGCCGTCGGCGGTGAAGTCGCGTCCGTTCACCAGGTTGAGAACGTGCTGGTCGCGCACGTTCGCGCCCGTGACCCAGGCCGAGCCGGGCACGACGCTCGGGTCCACCAGGTAACGGACGCCGGAGGAGCTCCCGCTGCCGAGCACCTGCGGCCCGATGTAGCCGCGCACCAGTTGGGGGTGGGCGGCGAAGCCGGCCTCGTCGAGCGCTTCCACCTCGGCGGGGGAGACCTGCGCCTCCACGCGCTTCAGGTCGACATCCCGGTCGCCCGGCACGCCGATGACGAGCGTCTCGCGCGTCCCGTCGGGCATGCGCAGCGACAGCACGACGTTCTTCAGGGTGTCGCCTGCGGTCCACGCGCGGTCGGCGCGTGCGTGATGGGCGTTCAGGTGGTCGATGAGTGTCGCGATCGTGGCGCAGTCGGGCGTGGTGACCTGCGAGGTTGCAGGGTGCGTGGCGGTGTCCGGTGCCAGTGCGCCCGTGGCGACGGCCTCGGTGTTCGCCGCGTAGTCGCACTTCGTGCAGCGCACGAACGTGTCCTCGCCGACCTCGATCGGCGCGAGGAACTCCTCGCTCGCTGACCCGCCCATGGCGCCGCTCATGGCCTTCACGATGACGAAGGGGAGCCCGAGCCGCGTGAAGATGCGCTCGTACGCCGCGCGGTGGTCGTCGTAGGACTTCTGCAGGCCGGCCTCGTCCATGTCGAACGAGTAACTGTCCTTCATGAGGAACTCGCGTCCGCGGAGAAGACCGGCGCGCGGGCGTGCCTCGTCGCGGTACTTCGTCTGGATCTGGTACAGCGAGACGGGGAGGTCCTTGTAGCTCGAGTACAGGTCCTTCACGAGCAACGTGAACATCTCCTCGTGGGTGGGCCCGAGCAGGTAGTCGGCACCCTTGCGGTCGACGAGTCGGAAGAGGTTGTCGCCGTACTCCGTCCAACGGTTCGTCGCCTCGTACACCTCTCGGGGGAGCATCGCGGGGAAGTGAACTTCCTGGGCACCGATCGCGTCCATCTCCTCCCGCACGATCTGTTCCACCTTGCGAAGGACCCGCCAGCCGAGGGGGAGCCACGTGTACCCGCCCGGGGCGGCACGGCGGATGTAGCCGGCCCGCACGAGCAGGCGGTGGCTGGGAACCTCGGCGTCCGAGGGGTCCTCACGGAGGGTGCGGACGAAGAGTTGGCTGAGGCGGAGCATGCGGTTCCAAACCCTACTTGTGACTGGTAGCCTGAAAACCGTCCTTTGAAGTTCGATGAACGTGAAGGCACGGGCCGAAGGGTCCGTGCCTTTTGTTCTGTAAGAGGCCGATTCGTCGGCGAGAGAGGTGGTGAGCCGCATGTCCAACGTGATCGACCGCGTCACCTCCATGGTCTCGCCCATCCTCGCCGACCTCTCCCTCGAGCTCTACGACCTCGATTTCGCCGGCGGCGTCCTGAAGGTCACGATTGACACCCCGCCCGGGTCCCCGGCCGGCGTCGACATCGACCAGATCGCCCTCGTCACCCGCCTGCTCGGCCGCGAGCTCGACCACGACGAGAATGCCGTCCCCGGTCGCTTCACCCTGGAGGTCACGAGCCCCGGTCTCGAGCGGACGCTGCGCACCCCGGCCCACTTCGTGCGTGAGGCGGGCAAGGAAGTGAACATCCGCCTGCGCGAGCAGCACGACGGTCGCCGCCGCATCTCCGGGGTTCTCCTCTCGGCCACCGACACCACGGCGCGGGTCCGCGACGAGAACGGTGCCGAGGTGGACGTGCCCCTCGCACTCATCGACAAGGCGAAGACCGTGTTCGTGTGGGAAGCAAACCCGAAGCCGAATTCCCCCGAGGCGCGCAACGCCAGGGACAGGAACAAGTCCAAGAAGAACGAAACAGACAACGATCAGGAGGTCAGTGCATCATGAGCAACCTTGACATGTCAGAAGCGGTACGCATGCTGGCGGAGCACCACGGCATTTCCGTCGACGCACTCTTGCAGGTGCTCGTCGAGGCCCTGGCGACCGCGTACAAGAAGCGGCCGAACGCCGCCGACGAGGTCATCGTCGGCATCAACCCCGAGAACCTCGACATGACGTTCACCGCCTACGACGTCGACGAGGACGGCAACTGGGTGAACGAGCGTGACGACACGCCGAGCAAGAACGAGCTCGGCCGCATCGCCGCCGCCACGTTCAAGCAGGTCATGAGCCAGCGCATCCGCGAGGTGGAGCGCGACCGCAAGTTCGAGGAGTACGCCAACCGCGAGGGCGACCTCGTCAGCGGCATCATCCAGCAGTCCGACGGCCGCTACGCACTGCTCGACCTCGGCAAGGTCGAGGCACTCCTGCCCCAGGCAGAGCAGGTTCCCTACGAGCGCCCGGAGTCGGGTGCCCGCCTGAAGGCCTACATCGTGGAGGTCCGCAAGACCGCCAAGGGCCCGCAGATCGTCGTCAGCCGCACCCACCCGGGCCTCATCAAGCGCCTGTTCGAGCTCGAGGTGCCCGAGATCGCCGACGGCATCGTCGAGATCAAGTCGTGCGCCCGCGAGCCCGGGCACCGCACGAAGATCGCCGTCGCCTCGAACGACCACAACGTCGACCCTGTCGGCGCGTGCGTCGGCGCCCGCGGGGGCCGGGTGCGCATGGTCGTGAACGAACTGCGCGGCGAGAAGATCGACATCGTGAGCTACAGCGAGGACCTGCACGACTTCGTCGCGAAGGCCCTCTCGCCTGCGAAGGTCACCGAGGTGCGCATCAGCGAGGACGGCACGCAGGCCGACGTCATCGTGCCCGACTTCCAGCTCTCCCTTGCCATCGGCAAGGAGGGCCAGAACGCCCGTCTCGCGGCGCGCCTCACCGGCGTGCGCATCGACATCAAGAGCGAGACACAGGCAGCCAACGAGGCAGCCGGCATCGTCACGCCGTCGTCGGGTGACACCGGCTACGCGGCGGGCGAGTGGCGCAAGAACGACGAGACCGGCGAACTGCAGTTCCATGCGGCCGACGGCAGTGTCGTCAGCGAGCAGGAATGGGCCGGCGGCTCCACGAGCGAGAACAGCACGGAGGCCTAAACCTTGGCAACCAAGAAGGTCAAAATCACCGAGCTCGCCAAAGAGCTCGGTATGACGAACAAAGAGATGGTCGAGCTCTCGACGTCGATGGGAATCGACGTCAAGGGCACGTCGTCGTCCATCGAGGATGCGCAGGCAGACCGCGTTCGCCGCAAGGCGGAGCGTGACGGACTGAAGCGCGACAAGCAGCCGGAGGAAGAGAAGCCCGCCAAGAAGGCACCGGCGAAGAAGGCCGCCGCCAAGAAATCCGGTGACGACGGCGACGATGCCGCACCCGTGAAGAAGGCTGCCGCGAAGAAGGCACCGGCAAAGAAGGCCGCCGCCAAGAAGACCGACGACGCGCCGGCACCTGTCGAGGTCGAGACGCCTGCGCCCGTGGTGGAGACGCCCGCACCCGTCGAGGTCGAGGCGCCTGCGCCCGTGGTGGAGACTCCCGCCGCCGAGACACCTGTCGTGCCGCCGACCCCGGCGCCCGGCACCGGTGGTGGACGCGTCATTTCGAGTGGTGGTCCCGGCACCGGGGCCATTCCGCGGCCGTCCGCGCCCCAGGGCATGCCGCCCTCACGTCCGACGCCCCCCGGCATGCCGCCTGCGGGTCCCCGTCCCGGTGGCGCAGGAGCGCCTCCTGCCGGAGCTCGTCCGTTGTCACCGTCCGGTCGTCCGATCCCGCCGCCGCCGGCTGGTGGCCGTCCGTTGTCGCCGTCCGGTCGTCCGATCCCGCCGCCCCCGGGTGGCCGCACCGCCGGTGGTCCCGGCGGAGCACCTGCTGGCCCTGGCTCGCGTCCCGGCCCCGGTTTCCGTCCCGGTCCCGGCTCGCGTCCCGGTCCCGGTTTCCGTCCTGGTCCCGGTGGCGCTCGCCCCGGCGGTCCTGGTGGTCCGCGTCCCGGTGGCCCGGGTGGCCCCGGTGGCCGTCCCGGCTTCGGTCCGCGTCCCGGTGGTCCCGGCGGCCCCGGTGGTCCGCGCCCGGGTGGTCCCGGTGCAGGTGGACCCGGTGGTCCGCGTCCCGGTGGACCCGGTGGTGGCCCGGGTGGTCCCGGCGGCCGCCCGAACGGTCAGCGTCGTGCCCCGCGCAAGAAGTCGCGTGCACGCCGCAGGCGTGAGTTCGACGAGTTGCAGCCGCAGTTCACCAGCTACACGAACAGCAACGCACCGGTGCCCGAGGGCACTGTCATCATCGAGCGCGGTTCGTCCGCGCAGGACTTCGCCCCGAAGCTGAACCGCACCGCGGCCGACGTCGTGCGCTTCCTGCTGGAGCACGGTGAGATGGTCACGGCCACCATGAGCCTCGGTGACGAGCAGATGGAACTGTTCGCGCTCGAGATCGGCGCGGAGATACTCCTCGTCGACCCGGGCCAGCAGGAGGAGATGGAGCTCCAGGCGCTGTTCGACGACAGTGACGATGATGACGAGGTGCTGCAGCAGCCGCGCCCGCCGGTCATCACCGTAATGGGCCACGTCGACCACGGCAAGACGACGCTCCTCGACAAGATCCGTTCCGCGAACGTCGTCGCCGGCGAGGCCGGCGGCATCACCCAGCACATCGGTGCGTACCAGGTGGAGAAGGACGGCAAGAAGATCACGTTCATCGACACGCCCGGTCACGCGGCGTTCTCGAAGATGCGCATGCGCGGTGCACAGGTCACCGACATCGTCGTCCTCGTGGTCGCGGCCGACGACGGCGTCATGCCCCAGACGATCGAGGCGATCAACCACGCGAAGGCGGCCGACGTGCCGATCGTCGTGGCGGTCAACAAGATCGACAAGGACAACGCTGACCCGCAGCGCGTGCTGACCCAGCTCACCGAATACGAACTGGTGCCCGAGGCATGGGGCGGGGACACGATCGTCGTCGAGATGTCGGCCCAGCAGAACCTCGGCATCGATGACCTGCTCGAGCAGCTGAACGTCGTTGCAGAACTCGAGAGCCTCACGGCCAACCCCGAGGGACGCGCCAAGGGCATCGTGCTCGAGGCCAACCTCGACGTCGGTCGCGGCCCCGTCGCCACCGTCCTCGTGGACAAGGGAACGCTCAAGGTCGGCGACCCCATCGTGGCCGGTGCCGCGTGGGGCAAGGTTCGTGCGCTCGTCAATGAGCGCGGTGAGCAGGTCAAGGAGGCCGGTCCGTCGACGCCCGTCCAGGTGCTCGGTCTCTCGTCGGTGCCCCAGGCAGGCGACGAGTTCCGCGCCGCACCCGACGAGAAGACGGCCCGCACCGTGGGCGAGTCGCGTGAGCACCGCATGCGCGTGCTCAACCAGCGCGGTGACGCCCGTGTGCAGCGCGGCGTGAAGCTGGAGGACATCTTCAGCCAGATCCAGGCCGGCGAAGTGGCCACGTTGAACCTTGTCATCAAGGCCGACGTGCACGGTTCGCTGGAAGCAGTCACCGAGTCCCTGCGCAAGCTGGAACGCGACGAGGTGAAGGTGGCGTTCGTCCACCGCGGTGTCGGTGGCATCACCGAGAACGACATCACGCTTGCCGCAACCACCAATGCGACGCTCATCGGCTTCAACGTCCGCCCGGACCGCAAGTCCCGTGAACTGGCCGAGTCCGAGCACGTCGAGATCCGCACGTACGAGATCATCTACAAGCTTCTCGAGGACATGGAGCGGGCGATGCTCGGTCTGTTGGCCCCCGAGTTCGAGGAAGTCGTCACCGGCGAAGCCGAGGTGCGCGAGGTCTTCCGTGCCCCGAAGGTCGGCGCCATCGCCGGCTGCCTGGTGCAGACGGGCGTCATCACGCGCGGCTCGAAGGTGCGCTTCCTCCGCGACGGAACGATCATCTGGAAGGGGAGCATCCAGTCGTTGCGCCGCTTCAAGGACGACGTGCGGGAAGTGCGCGAGGGCTTCGAGTGCGGTGTCGGTTTGTCCGACTTCCAGGACCTGAAGGCCGGCGACGTGATCGAAACATACGAAGAGCGAGAGGTCGCGAGGACCTGACCATGGCCGACCTCGACTTCTTCCTCGATCCGGTGTGCCCGTGGGCGTGGATCACGTCGCGATGGGTCACCGAGGTGCGCAACCTCCGTGACTACGACGTTCAGTGGCGGTTCATCTCCCTCAAGTTCCTGAACGAGGACAAGATGGACTACTCGAAGATGCCCGAGGGCTACGCCGACATCCACATGTCGGGGACTCGCGGGCTCCGTGTCGCCGCACGCGCACGAGCGGAGCAGGGGAACGATGCCGTTGCCACCGTGTACACGGCGCTCGGCACCAGCCTGCACAACCTGAAGCAGCGCGACGCCTTCGTGGCGGACCCCGCCGGCCACATGGCGGGGCTCCTCACCGCGGCCGGCCTGCCCGCCGAATGGTCGACGTCGGTCGATGATGACTCGTTCGACGCGCTCATCCGCAGCGAGACCGAGCTGGCACTCGAGCGCACCGGCAAGGACGTCGGCACGCCGATCCTCACCTTCCGACCCGGTGCGGCGGACGAAGCGAGCTTCTTCGGGCCTGTCATCGCGCGCATCCCGCGCGGTGATGCCGCGCTGAAACTCTGGGACGCAATCGAGACCGTGGCCACCACCAGTGGCATGGCCGAGCTGAAGCGCTCGCTGCGCGAACGCCCCTCCTTCGACTGACGCGACCTAGTCTTTCGGGACATGAAGGTCGTCTACACACCCGCTCACCTGAAGCACGACCCGAAGGTCGAACTAGAGCGTTCCATCGCCCACTCGCCGTGGGAGCACATCGGCCGCGGCGAGATCATCAAGGACGTCCTCTCCGCGGACCCTCGTTTCCGGGTCGTCGCACCCACGGCGTGGGGAACCGACCCCATCACGGCGGTGCACGACGCCGGCCTGTTGAAGTTCCTCGACGGAGCGTGGCAGGAGTACCAGAGCGTCGTCGGCGACACACGCGAGGTGGTGCCAGAGGTCTTCCAGATGGCAGGTCTGCGCAACAAGATGTCGCCGTATGCCGAGCCATCGGCCATCCAGGGCCGGCTCGGGTACTGGAGCTTCGAGATCACGACGCCGCTCACCGAGGGAACCTACGAGGCATCCCGCGCGGCGGTGGACACGGCGATGACGGCAATGCAGTTCGTGCTCGACGGAGAGCGTGCCGCGTACGGGCTGTGCAGGCCGCCGGGTCACCACGCCACGACTTCGTTGTACGGCGGCTACTGCTTCTTCAACAACGCGGCCATCGTCGCGCACCACATCGCCACCACGCGCGGCGTGAAGGCGGCGGTGCTCGATGTCGACTACCACCACGGCAACGGCACGCAGGAGATCTTCTACGACCGTGACGACGTCCTGTACCTGTCCCTGCACGGTGACCCGGCGCGTGCGTACCCCTATGCCATCGGTTTTTCCGACGAGACGGGGACCGGCAGGGGACTGGGCGCCAACCTGAACATCCCGTTGCCGGCCCGCACCGGTGATGATGCGTACCTGTCGGCACTCGACACCGCGATGCAGAAGGTGTCGTCGTTCGGCGCGGAGGTGTTGATCGTGTCGCTCGGTCTCGACACGTTCGTGACCGACCCCATCTGTGACCTCTCGATCACCACCGACGGGTTCCGCCGGTGCGGGGAGATGGTCGCACAGGCGGGGCTGCCCACGATCGTGCTGCAGGAGGGCGGCTACGACGTGCCGAACCTCGGCATCAACGCGCAGTCCTGGTTGGTGGGGCTCGGCGCGTAGCCGGCCCCGGTCAACCCTTCTTGATCGCCTCGAT
>JBEGQK010000161.1:0-2692 GCA_041180985.1 Actinomycetota bacterium | reverse complement strand
CCCCGACGGGTGAACCTGCGCGTCCGTTATTTCCGTACCCGGGAGGCACATGTCGACGGGCAGGCGGGGCACGAGCGCAGGCTAGTGAGGGAACTAGGTTCTGTGTATGCCCGCACAGCGACCTGACCGAAACCTGGCCCTCGAACTCGTCCGCGTGACCGAAGCAGCCGCGATGGCCGGTTCCCGATGGGTCGGACGCGGAGACAAGAACGGTGCGGACGGTGCCGCGGTGGACGCGATGCGCACCGTCCTCAGCACGGTGCCGATGACCGGTCTTGTCGTCATCGGCGAGGGCGAGAAGGACGATGCGCCCATGCTGTTCAACGGCGAGATCGTGGGCGACGGCACGAAGCCAGAGACCGACGTGGCCGTTGACCCCATCGACGGCACATCCCTCACCGCGTCGGGCCGCGGAAATGCGATCTCTGTCATCGCCGTCAGCGAACGCGGCACCATGTTCGACCCCGGCCCGTGCTTCTACATGGAGAAGATCGCGGTGGGCCCGGATGCGGTGGGTTCGGTGGACATCACCGCGTCGGCCACCCAGAACCTCAAATGGGTGGCGAAGGCGAAGGGCGAGAGCGTCCGGGACCTCACCGTGATGATCCTCGACCGACCGCGACACGACGACCTCATCGCCGAGGTGCGCTCCACAGGCGCGCGCATCAAGTTGATCTCGGACGGCGACATCTTCGCGGCCATCGCCACGTGCTGGCCGAAGGCCGGCGTAGACATCATGTTCGGCATCGGCGGCACCCCCGAGGGAGTCGTCGCCGCCACGGCCCTGAAGTGCATGGGCGGGGAGATCCAGGGCCGGTTGTGGCCGCGCAACGACGAGGAGCGCACGGCGGCCACGTCCGCCGGGTACGACCTCAGCCGCATCCTCACGACGAACGACCTGGTGAAGGGCGACAACTGCTTCTTCGCCGCCACCGGCGTCACCGACGGCGAGCTGCTGAACGGCGTGCGCTTCACCCCCGGCATCGTGCACACACAGAGCCTCGTGATGCGCTCGCGCAGCGGCACAGTCCGGTTGATCGACGCCCAGCACAGGCTGGACAAGATCAGCAGCTTCTCCTCGATCGACTACAACTGATCCGGCTGTCCACCCCGGCACAAGGGCGTGGCACAATCTCGGAATGTCGCCGAACAGCGCTGCGCAGCACCAGAACCATGTGATTTCGCGGATTATCCGTGACATGACGGCTGACGAGTTTGCGCAGGTGCTGGAGTCTCTCTCCCAGGAAGATGCAACCACCGTCGCCTCATTGCTGCGCAAGCGTCTCGCCCGTCGAGGACTCCCCGAGAACTCGGCAGACTCCCTGCGGAAGAAGTTGCTCTTCTCCTCCAAGAATCACGTTCCGTTGGCGTTCGCCGAGATCATCGGACAGGACCTCGGCAATCGCTCCAAGGAAATTCTCGGCACCAGTTACGAGAACCCCACGGCCGACGAGGTGGGGATGCTGACCGAGGTGCTCACTTCAGAGTTCGGAGTTGCCCGCACGCGCATCTGGTACGGGCTTCTCGTGGCAGTGGGAGTGAAGGCATCCACCCACATCGAGACGGTGGCACGCTCAATTCCGGGTCTCGACCTCGCACCTCACCCATCCGAGGGAGCGCCGGAAATTCCCGGCTCGGTCACGGATCCGAGTCTCCGGGAGAGAAGGCGGGAACGCCGACAAATCAGTCGGGACATGAGAGCCAGAAAGCGTGATTCGGACCGGTTGTCCCGCCGGAACAACCGCAAGTTCGACGACAAGCCCACCGGCGTGCCGACCGCCCCGATGTCATCGGTGCCACCCGAGACGGACACAGGTCCGATTGACACCGGCCGTCGGGTGTTCCCGCATCTCGGTCGCTACCCCACTGCGGACCCGCACCACGATCTGGTCGGCGCGGTCGTGGTTGCATGGATACGTTTCACCACGGAACCCGACACCGGCAAGGCCCGTCCCTGCGTGGTCCTGGCAGTGGAACCCCATCGGTTGGTGGTCAAACCGTTGTATTCGAACCCCCGGTTCGGGGCAGGGTTCTGGCGTGCAATCGAGATCATCGACTGGTCCCAGGCCGGCCTCAGGAACAAGTCATGGGCCGGCGACGAGATACACACCGTCAGGCGGCACGAAAACACTCTCGGTCGGCTCACCGACAATGACTGGAACCGGATCTGCCTCGGCGAACCGAATACCGCTCAGTGAGCGGCGCCCGCGGGCGCGCCAGCCGGGGCCGAATCGTTCACATACTTCGGGTTGAAGAGGAACAGGAACACCAGCCCGCCGGCGGTGATGCACAGCGACGCGACGATCAACGGCTGCGCCGATGTGATCCCGGACGTGATGTAACCGACCAGGACCGAGGCCGGCACCTGCGCAAGGCTGCTCACACTGGACGAGATGCCCATCGCCTCGCCCTGCTTCCCGAACTCGGCCGAGCGCGAGATCAGCGACTGGGAGTTCGCCATCGAGAGACCGTTGAACGCGGCGAAGAACGGCACCGGCAGGTACACCCAGATCTGGTGACCGGCGGGCGCGAAGAAGAAGATGGCGAGTACTGCAGCGGTACCGAACATGCTGAAGCGCAGAACCTTCCAGTCCGGAAGGCGCGGTGCGACCTTGCGCACGAGGACTGCCTGGGACAGGGCGATGAAGATGCCGACGTAGGCGAAGTAGTCCCCCGTCTTCGACGCATTGAA
>JBEGQK010000160.1:0-3049 GCA_041180985.1 Actinomycetota bacterium | reverse complement strand
GATTGCGTGGACGGAAGGTGCCAGCGGTCCGTCAGGCCATGCCGGCGGACGCGAGGCGCGAGCGCAACTGCAGGACCGCCTTCGTGTGGATCTGGCTCACCCTGCTCTCCGTGACGCCGAGGGCCTCTCCGATCTCGGAGAGGGTCAGTCCGTCCTCGTAGTACAGGATGAGCACTGCCTGCTCCCGCTCGGGGAGCCTCGTGATCTCCGAGCGCATCGCGTCGCGAAGTTCCTGCTGCTCCAGCGCGTGTCCCGGCTGCAGCTCGGTCGTGTTCTCGCTGGGCGCCGAGTCCATCGCCACGTGGTCGAGCGGACCCACCGACCCTGCCGCGATGTCGGCCAGCCACTGCTCCAGTTCCTCCGTGGAGATCTTCAGCGACGAGGCGATCTCCTCGTCCGTCGGCGTGCGGCCCAGTTCGTGCTCCAGGGTGGAGATTGCGTCCTGCACGGACCGCGAACGTGACCTGACCGAGCGCGGCACCCAGTCGAGCGCGCGCAGGCTGTCGAGGATGGCACCGCGGATGCGCGGGATGGCGTACGTCTCGAACTTCGCTCCGTTCGCCGGGTCGAAGCGCTCGATCGCGTTCATCAACCCGAACACACCCGCACTGACGAGGTCGCCCGTGTCGACACTGCGCGGGAGACCGGCCGCGAGTCGGCCCGCCACGAACTTCACGAGCGACGCGTAGTGGACGACGAGCCACTCGCGCGCCATCGGCTCCCTCGAGTCGTGCCACGACTGCCACGCGGTCTCGATTCCGAATCGTTGCGGGATGGCGTTCATGCGCGCGGGTGGGTCTCCGAATAGGCCAGACGGAGCTTTTCCTTGCTGACGTGCGTGTATCGCTGCGTGGTGCTTGCGTCACTGTGGCCGAGGAGCTCCTGGATGCTGCGCGTGTCGGCACCGTTGTCCATGAGGTGCGTGGCGAACGAGTGCCGCAGTGCGTGCGGGTGGGTGCCGCCGGGGAGGCCTACACGCTCGGCCGCATCGTCGAGCAGACGGGCAACGTCGCGTCGCGTGATGGCATTGCCGCGCGCCGTCAGGAACAAGGTCGCCACCTTCTTCTCGGTGACGAGTTCGCGGCGCACCTTCGACCATCGTTCGACCGCGCGCGTCGCCTGGTTGCTGAGCGGGACGATGCGTTCCTTCGAGCCCTTGCCCATCACGCGCACGGTGGTGCCGTTGTTGCCGAGACTCTGCAGGGTGAGCCCGCACACCTCCGACACGCGCAGACCGCTGCCGTAGAGGATCTCGAGCACTGCACGGTCCCGGGCACGGCGCCATTCGGGCGCTGATTCGTCCTCGGTGGAGACGAGCGACGCGATGGTGTCGACGTCGATCGGTCGCGGCAGGCGGCCCTTGGTGGCCGGCGTGTGGACCGCCGCGGTGGGGTCGGACCCCGCTATGCCCTCCCGCACGGCCCACGTGAAGTATCGGCGCAACGACGCGATGCGCCGTGCGACGGTGCGCGACGTTGCTCCTGCGTCGTGGAGCACCGCAAGGTACTTACGAACGTGTTCCTTCTCCGTGCTCCCGGGACCGGACGACGGCGAAACGGAGAGCATCCACTCGGCGAAGAGTTCCGTGTCGCGTCGGTATGCCGCCCTGGTGTTCGCGGCTGACGCGGTGAGTGATGACTCGTACTCGGCGACACGCCACCGCGGGAGACGTGAGTCGCGCTCGGCGCACGCACCCTTCAGATTCGACCCGCGGTCTGCCGCCGTCACCGGCACGCTCGCACAGTCGGGGCATCTCGGGGAATGCACCGGAGCGGCCGCCTTGCCCACGTTCGTGCGGGCGGGCTCCCCCCTCTTCGCCGGGAACTCGCGGCAGTGCCACGCGAAGTACGAGGAGAGAACAGACGCGGCCTGCGCCACGGTCTCCACGGTGAACCCTGCGGTCTCCATCGACTCCACGTACCCCGACACATGGGAGGCCTCGACGAGACGCGGGTCGTGGACGCCGGCGCCGACGAAGTGGCGCGCGGCGGCCTCTAGCTCGGCTGCCCGCATCTGCCTGGTCGCATCCGCGACCCGGAGCGTGCGCACGTAGCGGGGTATCTCGAACGCCTCCGTGGTGGTGCGTGATGTCGCCCTGGCTGCTCCGCCCATGCGCTCCACCGTACTTGTGCGTGGTTGCTAGATGAGTGCCTCCCACCAGCCGTTGACCTGCTGCACCCACCCCTTCAGTTCCAGACGGCCGAGAAGCACGCCCGCATCGAACACGGGGACACCGACGGTCATCACGATCTCGTCCACCGTGACCGGCCTCGCTGCACAGGCGACGAGGACCTCTTTCTCTGCCGGCGTCGGCGCCTCGCGCGTGTCCGCTCCGCGACGGGACGAACCCGACGACAGACCGAGAGCCACGAGGACGTCGTCGACGTCGGTCACGGGTTCGCACCCGTCCTTCAGCAAGGCGTTCGTTCCGTCACTGACGGGGGCGTGCGGTGAGCCCGGCACGGCCATCACGGTGACGTCACGCTTCATCGCCTCGCGCACCGTGATCATGGAGCCCCCGCGCGCCCGTGACTCGACAACCACGAGCACCTCGCTGAGCGCGGCGAGGATGCGGTTGCGCAACGGGAAGCGGTGGGTCTCGGGCGGGGTCCCGGGTGGCGCCTCGCTCAGCAGGACGCCGCGACGCACGACGTCGTCCCAGTCGAGTCCGTGCTCGGGTGGGTAGACGACGTCGAGCCCGCACGCCACCACGGCAACGGCGGCGCCGGTGTGTTCGGCGCACACCCCGCGGTGCGCGTGGACGTCTATCCCCCGCGCGAGACCCGACACCACGGCGACATCGTTCAGCGCGAGGTCTCGGCCGAGCGTGCGCGCGAAGTTGCAGCCGGACAACGACGCAGCACGCGTGCCGATGATGCCGACGCGCCTGCGGCGCAGTGAGGAGAGGTCACCCCGGTAGAAGAGAACGGCCGGCGCCTCGCGGTCGTCGGCGATGGACGGCGGGTACGCACCGTCACGCGAGCACACCACCGAGATGCCGTGCTCGTCGCAGCGACGGGCCATCACCTCGTCGAGACCGGCAACGTTC